>SBGI01000186.1 GCA_006227015.1 Gammaproteobacteria bacterium | reverse complement strand
AGGCTGGCCAATTCTGTAAAGCCGCGCAGTTCGTCGCGAAGGTTGGCTGCCAGAACCCAGGCACCCATGGCGATGTGCAGACCCGCCAGTAAGCCGGGCTCTTCTTCAAATACCAGCTCGGCCCGCCAACCATTCTGGTTAATTATCTGCTGAAGAAGCTGGCGCTGTTCTTGCGGGAGGGGGTAGGCGCTCTGCACTATAACCTGGCTGGTACTGGCCCCATTGTGAGAGTGGAGGGCTTTCAGTTGGTCCGTGGGTAGTTGCCCCAGTTCGGCAATAACCAGATTCACAAGGTGCGCTTCCACTTCAGGCCCCGCGGCTTGCTTCAGCAGTCGCCCGGCAAACTGGGCGCCTTGAGCCATGGCGGTTGCCTCCATCTTTCGCTGTTGGTCTGTAAGCCGCTGGGTCTCCGCCACCCGAATTTTTTCCCGTTCCAGAGCAAGTGTTGATTTCAGTTCATCCAGTTTTTTGTTGCGGACGGCTTCCAGCTCCTGTTTCAGCGTGTCACGGGCCTGCTGGCGTTCCTGCTCCCAATGATCCAGCCTGGCTTCGTATTGTTGTTTCATGGTCTCGGCTTCGCTACGCAATGTCTGCGCATCATCAAGCACCTTGTCGACCCCTTCCTGGCGCCGGGCAATGATGTTTAACACTGGCTTGTACAGGAAGTGCTTTAGAATCCAGATCAACACCAGAAAATTGATGATTTCCAGCAGAAAGGTCGACCAGTTCAATTCCACGAACAGTATCCTTTTCGAATCCCGAGTTGCATGACGTTGCTCCCAGCCCTACTGCGTCAGGTATTCCAGCAATGGGTTGCGGAACAGGATAATCAGCACGATGACCAGCACGTAGATGGCCAGGGACTCAATCATCGCCAGTCCGATAAACAGCGTGCGCATGATGGAGCGCTCGGCCTCTGGCTGTCGAGACAGTGCGTCCAGGGCGCGGCTGATGGCCCAGCCCATGGCGATGGCGGGCATCATTACCCCCAGCGAGATAGCGAACACTGCGGCCACGGTTGAAGCTAATGTAAAGGTGGATAGGTCAGGCATTGTTATCTCCTTGCCGTTCTTGTCGGGATTGTTGGGACTGGATTCCGCCGGCGACATAAATCAGTGCCAGCATGCCAAAGATGTAGGCCTGAACCAGCGCCTCGATAATGTGCAACATAAGAATGGGCACCGGAGCCAGAAAGCCGGCCACCAGTAAAATCAGCAATGCCGCCATTTCCAGGCTCATGATATTGCCGAACAGTCGCACGGCGAGGGCCACGGTGCGGGTTACCTCGCTGATCAGATGAAATGGCAGAAGGATCGGGCTCGGGGACAGATAGTGCTTCAGGTAGGACTTCAGTCCCTGGATACGAATGCCGTACCAGTGGGTGGAAAGAAAGACCAGAATGGCCAGGGCAGCGGTTGCGGACAGGTCTCTGGTAGGAGAGTGAACACCGGGTATGAGCCCGCAGAGATTGGCGATCACCAGAAAAATCCAAAGGCTGGCGATCAGGGGCATAATCTGCCGTGCATGTTGGGGCGCGGCTGCAGATACGGCGCTTTCTATGGCAATCACTATCCCCTCAATTGCAGATTGCAGCGGACCAGGCGTGATGCTTAGCCGTCGCGATGCCAGCCACGCACATAACCATATCAGTGCCATGATGACCCAAGTGGTGACCACCGTGCTGGTGATCGCCAACGGGCCAAGGTGGAACAGTGGGTGAATCATGATATCCGGGCTTTCCACTTTTTACTCCCGAATAAAAAGGTAGACGTTAATGGCGCCAATCATAACGCCTACCAGGATCAGGCTGACGGTCCAGCGGCTTGAATATTCACTGGCCAGGCTATCCAGCCACTGTCCCAGGTAAGCGCCGGCGACAACCGGCAAAACCAGCAGAAGTCCCAGGGTGCCGATGTAGACCGTTTGTCCGAGCAGCGTTGGCCGCTCACGCTCGGCCTTTTTCATGCGCCTTACCTGACGTTCCACCTGTTTTCTCAGCTCATCCGGCTGCGTCATGGCTCAGGTGTCCATTTTTGGCACTCAATTCCCAGAGGCGCTTCAACACTTCTTCTTCCATGCGGTGCAGGCTGGTTTTCATGGCGTGCAGTTGTTCTTCTTCCGCCAGAAGTTGATCTTGCAAGGCCTGGCTGATGCGGTTGTAGTCTTTGTCCAGCAGATAGTGGCGCGTGCTGAGAGTCAGCACATTGTCCTGAAAATAGAGAATACCGCCGGGTACAGCCAGGTATTGCCAGTCCCCGTCACCAACCCGGAAGCGTGCCAGACCAATAACCAGAGCGGTGATCAGACGGTCATGACCGGGAAGAATGCCAAAGCTGCCACTGTTGTCTTCGCCCACAAAGGATGCGACGCCATCAATTTGCTGATTGTGAGTGGCATCCTGGAGCACCAGGCTGAAATGTTTCATTGACTGACCTCCGCCATGGTGCCCCGCATATAGCAGCGTTCCTCGGGCAATTCATCGTACTCTCCGTGCAGGAATGCCTCGCAGTCGGCGATGGTCTGTTCCAGGGGTACGGATACACCGGCAATCCCTGAATGGCCTGCGGTACTCCAGAACGGCTGGGTCAGGTAGCGTTGCAACTTTCGAGCTCTCATCACAATCTGACGATCTTTTGGTGACAGCTCTTCAATTCCGAGCATGGCGATAATATCTTCCAGCTCATGATAGCGGGCCAGATGTTCCCTGACAGCCTCGGCGACGCTGTAATGGTGATCGCCCAGAGTATGCCGGTCCATCAAGCGGCTGCCGGATTGCAGGGGGTCCACCGCAGGGTAAATACCCTTACCTGCCTGGGCGCGGGACAGGATCACCGTGGTATCCAGGTGGCTGAGGATGGCACTCACCGCTGGGTCAGTCATGTCATCTGCGGGCACATATACGGCCTGTACCGAGGTGATGGCGCCGGACTGGGTGGACAGGATACGGTCCTGCATCTCTGCAACTTCCGTGGTGAGGGTCGGTTGGTAGCCCACCGTAGCGGGCATCCGTCCCAGCAGGCTGGAAACCTCACTACCGGCCTGGACAAAGCGGAAGATATTGTCCATCACGAACAGCACTTCTTTCTGCAGGCTGTCGCGCAGGTA
>SBGI01000278.1 GCA_006227015.1 Gammaproteobacteria bacterium | reverse complement strand
AGTGGTCCAGCGCTTCGCGCCACACACGCACCACCTGTGCCACATAGGCTGGACTGCGCTGGCGTCCCTCGATCTTGACCGCCTTGATACCGATCTCCGCCAGCTGGGGTATCAGTTCCAGGGTGTTGAGACTGGAGGGCTCTTCAAGGGCGTGGTAGATGTTGTCGGCAACGTTAAAACGCCCCTTGCAGAGGGTGGGATAACCGGCATTTTCCCCGGCCTTGAAGCGATCGATCAGCACGCCGTTGAGGCGCGACTCCCGACCAGAGGCTGTTTCTTGCCAGCGCACCGCACTGGCCGGGGAGCACACACCACAGGTGTTGGGGGATTCGGCAGTGACATAGGAAGACAGGTGACAGCGGCCCTCCGCCATAATACACAGACTGCCAAAACCGAAAACTTCCAGATCCACCGGGCTGGTGGCCGCCAGTTGTCGGACCTGGGCTAGGGACAACACTCTCGGCAACACCGCACGGCGGATATCGAATTGCCGCTGGTAAAAGGACAGCGCTGCGGCATTGGTGGCCGAGCCCTGTACCGACAAATGCAGGTTCAACTGGGGGTGGTGGCTGCGGGCGTAGTCCAGTACGCCGAGGTCGGCGACGATGAGCGCGTCGGCGCCCAGTTCTGCAGCCCGGTCAACAGCCTGTTGCCATTCAATCCAGTTGTGGGGCTGCGGGTAGGTGTTGATGGCAACAAACAGTTTGACGCCATGTTGGCGAGTGTATTCCAGGGCCTGTAGGGCTTTGCGGTCGTTGAAGTTGAGGCCGGTGAAATGGCGGGCGTTGGTGGCATCCCGGAAACCGATGTAGACGGCATCCGCGCCCTGGTCCACGGCGGCTTTCAGGGCCGGCAGGCTGCCCGCGGGGCAGACAAGTTCCATGGTCTCTCCTGTGGTTGAAAAAAAACGTCCAGCCAATTGACCGGACGTGAAATCCCTGGAGTAGGGGGTAGCTTTGCTGGAAGAAAAATCAGTTCGTTACAGGTACCAGTAGCACTTTCTGTTTGGCCCGGTGAATCACACCGGGAGCGGTGCCGCCGATCAGCGTGTCGTAAAAAGGGCTGTGGCCGCGGTTGCCGATCACGATCAGGTCAACCTCCAGGCGCTCGGCGGTCTTTACCAGTTGGTCGACCGCCTTGCCTTCCAGTAACACGGCCCGGCAATTGATACCCTGGGCGGATTGGTCGCTGGCCATCTGCTGCAGTCGCGTGATGGCGCTGCCGTAGGAGGCCTGTAGCTCCGTTGCCACTTCCTCATCGGCGGCGCCTTCCATGCCCGGCAGTTCGGTTTCCACCGTGGCCAATATCAGCTCGGCGCCATACTGCCTGGCGAGACCAGAGGCCGCCTCAATAATGTCGTCCACATTCGAATCCAGGTCGATTGCTGCAAAGATAGTTTTCATGGTGCAACTCCTTGGTTGACCGGATAAATAGCAACACCGATTCTGCGATGCTTGGGGCTGGTTGCAATTGACGTACATCAATGTCAGGTCGCGGGCGGGTGTCTCTAAGGGAGTACCACTAAATAGATGTTGTGGTGGGGGAGTAGGGCTTTCTGCCACTGACAACATCTATCTTTTTGTATTTAAGAGATATTTCCTGACTTTCGCGCTACCACCTTGGTGGTATAGAAGCCTGTGAGTGACATTTCTTCCTATTGCGGACGATGACCTGGATCAACTGCTTTGACCCAACCCCTGGGTAGATTCAGCCTACCGGCCCGAAGCCGGAGTATTCCAGTCAGGCGCAGTCCCGCGAGGAGAAACACTATGTCTCAGGCAAAAATTAATTTGCTGGACCTCAAAGATCCAAAGATCAAAACGCTACATATAACGTGGTTTGCGTTTTTTCTGACGTTTGTGGTCTGGTTCAGCCACGCCCCCATGCTGGCGGTCATCAAGGAGGCTTTTGATCTGACCGGGCAACAGGTCAAAGCGTTGATGATTCTCAATGTGGCGATGACCATTCCCGCCCGTATCCTGATCGGTATCCTGGTGGATAAATTTGGTCCGCGGCACGTGTACAGCGGCTTGTTGATGCTCTCGGGAGCTATCTGCCTGCTGTTTGCCACCGCCAACAGTTATGAGCAACTGGCGCTGTTCCGCTTTCTACTGGGCTTCGTCGGCGCCGGTTTTGTAATTGGTATTCGAATGGTCGGCGAGTGGTTTCCGGCCAAACAGGTGGGACTGGCAGAGGGTATCTACGGTGGTTGGGGCAACTTTGGCTCCGCGGCCGGGGCAATGACTCTGCCCACCATCGCCCTGATGTTTGGCGGTGACGACGGCTGGCGCTATGCACTGGGGCTCACCGGTGTCATCGCCTCCGTCTACGGGGTGTTCTACTACCTGCACGCACGCAACACGCCCAAGGGCTCCACCTACTTCAAGCCGAAAAAATCCGGCGGCCTGGAAGTCTCCTGCTGGAGGGATTTCTGGTTTTACCTGGCGATGAACATTCCCATGTACATCGCTTTGGCAGTACTGACCTGGAAGCTGTCACCGTCCAACCTGGGATTGCTCACCGAGGGAGCCGCCGATGGCATCTACATCGGCCTGGTGCTGCTGTACCTGTTCCAGGCATACCAGATCTGGAAAGTGAACCACGAGCACCTCAAAGAGGGTGTGCCAGACATGCAGCGCTACCAGTTCAAGCAGGTGGCGATCCTCGACTGGTCCTACTTTGTCACTTTCGGTTCCGAGCTGGCGGTGGTTTCCATGCTGCCACTGTTCTTCCTGGAGACCTTTGACGGCCTTGATCCGGTCAAGGCGGGTTTGTTGGCTTCCGGCTTCGCCTTCATGAACCTGGCTGCACGCCCCGGCGGCGGCTGGTTGAGCGACCACTTTGGCCGCCGCAAGACCCTGATGATCCTGATTGCCGGTCTGGCGGCGGGCTACTTCCTGCTGAGCCTCATTGATGGCGGCTGGTGGATTCCCCTGGCGGTGATCGCCACTATGTGCTGTTCGTTCTTCGTGCAGGCCGGGGAGGGTGCGGTATTTGCCATGGTACCCCTGGTGCAGCGCCGCATGACCGGCCAGATTGCTGGTATGGCCGGGGCTTATGGCAATGTCGGTGCGGTGACCTACCTGACCATTCTGTCCTTCGTCGACTACAACACCTTCTTT
>SBGI01000048.1 GCA_006227015.1 Gammaproteobacteria bacterium | reverse complement strand
ACAGCAACTACAGATTTACTACGCAAGCACTACGCCAACGACCTAAAAGCGGTCGTTTCTGCCTAGATATTGACTTATTAAATGCTTGTAAAGCGCCTCTCACCAAAGGGGATTCCCTAAAAACCGTTTTATTATCGTACGGCCTCGGCTGCAAATCGTATGATTAAAGAAAACACATAGCAACCCCTAATTACTCCTAAAATGGCTCTAAAGGTGCATAATTCTTCGTATTTAATGCCTGTATACTGTCAGGGTACGACGCATTTTCCTTTCACAAGCAGCAGATTGTTCCGCTTATTGTGCGCATGTTATGATCCACCTCAGGCTTTCGAATCAGCCGGCCCGGTAACTAACGTTAAAGCGCCCGCATAACAACTACAATAAACGTAAGCACATGCTCAAACGTAACGCTCATACACAGGTACTCAACAGGGGGCATGAAACTTTGAGGGGCTCAGATCCTAAAAAGCTCGGTCAACTCACGGGAAATGATCTCACCGCCCAGAGGGGTATTGATCATGCGTGGGAGAAATTCCTGTGCACTGGCGGGCAATCTGACGGACTCCCCGTCCGAGATGTCATCGCCAACTCCTGGCAGCGCTGCCTATCACAAGGTGTCAACCCAGAACAAAAAGCAGCCCCCTTGCTCGCCACAGAAAACAACCTATACGACTATCGCCAGAAAAATTCTGAGTTACTGGACTGCGCGCAACCAGTGATTGCCCAGGCGAGCGCTTTTCTGCAGGATCTCGAAACAATACTTTTTTTGACAGACTACCAGGGGCTCAACCTGCAAATTGTTGGCGACCAACGCACCCTTGATGATGCCAACCACATTGGCCTGGTTGAAGGCAGTGGCTGGAATGAAGTAGTCGCCGGTTCTAATGCCGTTGGCACAGCAATGGCCACCCGCCGACCAACCCAGGTTCATGGCGAAGAACACTACTGCCAGGGATTCAAACCCTGGACCTGCACAGCAGCAGTCATTGCAGACCCCTACGACAACCAGATGATGGGCGTGATTGACCTCTCCGGCTTGTGCAGCATGTATGACAAATTCCATGTCCCTCTCGTGGTCGCCTGGGCCAGCCAGATACAGTCCGGACTGGCGAGGAAAACCTCAGAGCAGTGGAACACCATACTCGAACACAGCAACAGCAATTTTGGCCGTTTCAGAAACACTGGCAAGCTGTTGCTTGATAGACATGGTCGGCTCGTCAACTTCTCGTCCAATACCAGCGCGGCACTGGATGCTCTGGGCATCGACTATGACCCCTATTCCAAACGCCGACTATCCATGGAAAGGTTTGGCGGTGAAAATATTGTTTATCCCCACGATAGGGGAGAATGGATCTCGGAAGACTGGGTTGAACCCATTCGCCACAAGGACCAGATTATTGGTTTTCAATTGTTGGTACCCGCAGGCCGTATACACTCGGGCAAACCACTGGTTATCCAGGAATCAAGCCCCTCATTAAAGCCTGACTTTGACCCGTTCCAGGAAATATATGGTGAAAGCCCATCGTTTAAATCGAGCGCCAGCAAGGCTCGCAAGGCAGCCTCAACTCCCCTGCCGGTTCTGATTCTTGGCGACACCGGAGTCGGCAAGGAAGTCTTTGCCAAGGCCATTCACGACAGCAGCCACTATTCAGAGGGTCCGTTTGTCGACCTTAACTGCGGCTCCTTCTCCAAAGACATTCTTAACAGCGAACTCTTTGGCCATGTAGAAGGCGCATTTACCGGGGCTAAAAAAGGCGGGCTGATCGGCAAGATAGAAGCAGCCAATGGCGGAACCCTGTTTCTCGATGAGATAGGTGAAATGCCCCTGGAAATCCAACCTGTCTTCCTTCGGGTATTGCAAGAGAAAAAGATTTATCGGGTCGGAGATGTGAAACCTATCCCCGTAGACTTCAGACTAATTGCCGCGACAAACCGCGACCTGAAAACCGCTGTGAATGAAGGGCAGTTTCGCAAGGATCTCTACTTCCGGCTATCTACCGTCACCATCAGCCTGGACCCGTTGTCTGGCAGAAAAGAGGATATTGAAGGTATCGCACAATCAGTGATTGAGCGTATAAGAAGAGAAAACCCCGATCAAATTGTACCAAAACGGTTTTCCCCTGCCCTTCTGAATGCTCTGATAACCAGGGAGTGGCCCGGAAATATCCGCGAGCTGGTCAATGTCGTTGAATGCATGTGCTTTATGTCCCAGAACGAAACGCTCAACATTGATGACCTGCCGGATGGCTATCGGCCCGGTGAAGTCAGCATCCATTCAGAATTCAGCGGCAGTCCTACCGCCAAACCACAGGGCAACCTCGATGTGGTGGAGATGGCCACTATTGAAGCTGCTGTTACACAATCTGGCGGCAATATGACCCAGGCCGCAAAACACCTCGGCATCGCGAAAAGCACCCTGTATCAAAAAATGAAAAAATACGGCATCAAGAAACCCTGATGACCTGACGGACAAGTAATCCGGAAAATAAAAAAAGCCCCTGTATGTCTACAGGGGCTTTTTTATGACCGGTTAATAACCAGAAATATGGCTTAAACAACACCAGGAAAAAACCTAGTACATATGTTGCCCACCGTTAATGGACAATGTTGAACCCGTAATAAAGCCACCTTCATCCGACACCAGGAAAAGAATGCCGCGCGCAATATCATGGGCTGTTCCTAAACGGCCAACCGGTATTTTGGCAACAATCTTTTGCAGCACATCGGCAGGCACATTTCGTACCATATCGGTATCAACGTAACCTGGTGCCACCGCATTTACCGTGATGCCCAGTGCAGCGCTTTCCAACGCCAGTGCTTTGGTAAAACCGTGTATGCCTGATTTCGCAGCAGCATAGTTGACCTGACCATACTGGCCCGCCTGGCCGTTGAGAGAGCCGACGTTAACAATACGGCCGAACTTGCGCTCTCTCATGCCCTCGATAACACAGCGACACATGTTGAAACATGAGCCGAGATTGGTATCCAAAACAGCCTGCCACATCTCGTGTGTCATCTTGTGCATGGTACGGTCACGGGTAATCCCCGCATTGTTAATCAAGACCGACACTGGACCAACATCTCGTTCAATCTGTGCAATACCTTCCTGACATGCATCAAAATCCGACACGTCAA
>SBGI01000001.1 GCA_006227015.1 Gammaproteobacteria bacterium | reverse complement strand
CCCAGGCTGCAATAACCCAGAGTTAATACTGTATCTGCCAGGTCATCAAATGCGTCATCGGTTGGTGCAAAGACAGTGAACTGACCTTTGCCGTCCAGTACAGCGAGGATATCTGCGCGACCGGGAATATCTTCAGTCAGCAGCGCAATCAGGGTATCGAAGCTACCGGTAAACGGATCAGTCGCATTTACCTCCAGCGCTACGTCTACAAGGCTATTGATATCTTTTGGGCCCATATGGTCAGCAGCAGATGCGGTAAACGGCAGCGATAAAGCGGCGGTGGCAGCGAGGGCGCATATTGTTTTATTCACGGTGTTACTCCCAATTTAGCGAGTCAGTCCCGCTGAGCGGGGTTTGGTATTAAATCCCTGTTCGAAAATTCCTGAGAGCTACTTACACCTACGTGGTTAAAAAATAATCAGATCAACTTCCGGGTAAAAAATATCGAAAACTGCTTATTCGTTGCGTAGGAGTGCAAACAGGGCAGTTACCATCAAGCGGTGGAGCAACATGAACTGAATCAAGGTGCGAGTAAGTTGAGTGTTCAGCCGCCGCAGCGGATGGGTGACACCCCCAACGTAAAGACGTATGTCTTGTTTACGGCGAACAAAGTTGAGGTGGTCTAAAGAGGTAATAGCGATTAAATGCCTACGTATTTAAGCGTTTGATTTGGGACGCGCTTATTTGTCGATTGGAGATCAACAATTGGGCTAATTTAGGTGTGTTGCACTTGCACTATTTGGGTGCGCGGCTACTGTTACTAGAACATTGGAAGTATAAAGAACAACAACATGGAGGTCGTGCATGTTCCGCGCGTTAAAAATCCGTCAAAAGCTCCTCATTGCGTTGCTCAGCATGGGCATCGTGCCACTCCTCGCCGCGATATGGATTAGCAGTTCAGATACAGCACATTCACTGTTGCAGCGTGGCTATCAAGAACTGACCAGCGTGCGCGAAGTGAAAAAGTTGGTTCTGACGGATTATTTCACCGAACGTTTTGCCGACCTCGCTATCCTTGCCAATAGTGTTGCTCACCTGCAAGAACACCACGAGGGTGCTGATCGAGTAGGCCCTGAAGCGGATGCCTTTTATAAGCAGTTCAAAGAGTTAGAGCAGTATTATGATCTGTTTTTGATTGATCCTGATGGCTTCGTTTTCTACTCTGTCGAGCGTGAATCCGACTACAAAACCAGCCTGAAAGATGGCCCGTACGCAGATTCCAATCTGGGCAAACTTTACAATAAAGTACTGGCTACCAATTCGCAGGTGATTGTCGATTTCAAACCCTATGCGCCTTCTAACGGCGCCCCCGCAGCGTTTATCGGGCAACCGGTTACAGATGATGCGGGCAATGTCGTTATGATTGTCGCGCTTCAGCTATCTATCGATCACCTCAATGAAGTGATGACCGAACGGATTGGATTTGCAGATACTGAAGAAACGTATCTGGTCGGTCCAGACAAGTTGATGCGTTCTGATTCATATCTTGATCCAACAAATCGCTCTGTTGTTGCTTCCTTCGCAAATCCTTCAGAAGGGCGTGTTGATACCGATGCAAGCCGCGCTGCACTTTCCGGCGAGACCGATACCCGTGTATTAATCGATTACAGCGGTAACCCGGTGCTGTCCTCATTTACGCCGTTACAGATTAAGGACATTACCTGGGCGTTGATCGCTGAAGTAGACGAAGCGGAAGCACTAGCGCCGGTCGAAGAGATGAAACTGCATCTGATGATCGAGGTAGGTATCGCGCTGTTGCTGGTTATTGCTGTGGCCTACTGGTTGTCGCATTCCTTACTCAAGCCAATTCAGGAGATGAGTGATCACATCGAAGCGCTGTCTGACGGTCGTGGCGATCTGAATAAAAAGCTGGTTATCCGCAATAATGACGAGATCGCCGAGTTGGAGCGTCGCTTTAACAAGTTCATCGATAAGATTCACGCGATCGTAAATAACGTTTCTGTCTCTACCCGGGTAATCGGCGATGCCACCAACAGCGTGTCTAACTCTGTAGAGAAAACGAAGTGGGGCGTTAGTCAGCAGCAGGAAGATTCGCGTGCAGTTAACGCTTCCCTCGAAGAACTGACCGCTTCGGTACAAGCAATTGCTACCAGTACTTCCGAAGCACGGGATGCGTCCAATGAAGCGTATCACGAGATCAGTCAGGGGATGACCGTTACTGAAACCACGGTAGAGGTCATTGAGCACCTGTCTGAAGAAGTGACTCAGGCTACCGAAGTGATCGCGCGCCTAAACGAACAAAGTGACGCGATCAGCAAGGTGCTGGAGGTGATCCATGGTATCGCCGAGCAAACTAACTTGCTTGCGCTGAATGCAGCCATTGAAGCCGCACGCGCGGGTGATGCCGGCCGCGGGTTCTCCGTAGTTGCGGATGAAGTTCGGAATCTGGCGGTTCGCACCCAAAGCTCTACTCAACAAATTCACGAGATTATTGATGAACTCCAGAATCAGGCACGTCACTCAGTAACGGTCATGAATGCCAGTAAGTTGACGGCGGATAAGGGTGTATCGCAGGTTAAGCAAACCGGCGAGTATTTCCAGCGCATCACTGATGCAATCTCCACCCTGACAGATATGAACAATCATATTGCGCAGGCATCGGAGCAGCAGGCAATGGCGGCGGAAGGCATCTATCAGCGTATTGCTCATATGGCTGAAGTGGCAGATGAAACAGAAAGTGAAACGTTGGCAGCAGGGCGGGTAAATGTTCAGCTGAAAGAACTGAGTGATGAGCTGGAAGGTTTGGTTCGTCAGTTCAAGACGGAGTTCTAAAGATTAAAGGGAGATAGGGTTCGCCCATCCCCCTCGAAATTCAGGCAAACAAGATAGCGTCCACGGCCTCAGGGCCTGGACGCTTTTTGTAGCTGTTAGCTACCAACAACCTCAACGATAATCTCTCCGATCAACGCACAATCCTCTTCCGTAAAGGTCAGTGGAATACGCATATCTAGCAGGGTAGACAGGATCTTCTCGGTCTTCGGTAGTTGCGGCATCTCTTCGATATAGCGCCAGCTGTCGTAACGGCTGGTGTAGTCACGCGGTACATCGTCACCAAACCACTTCAGCACCACACCACGTTCACCGCACTGTTTCACCACATCCTGAATCTGCTCAGCGCTGAAACCGGGTAGGGAGAACTGGATAGA
>SBGI01000303.1 GCA_006227015.1 Gammaproteobacteria bacterium | reverse complement strand
ATCGCACGGCCCATACGGTGAAAATCTTCAAAGCCTTTACTTACGATCAGACCAGTGCGCAGACCTTTACGGCCAACAACCCGGTTCAGCATCGCAGTACCGGAGAATACACAGGTAACCATTTGCGGGAAAACTTCTTCTACAGACAGACCCCAGTGAGCAAGTGCATCCTTACTGGACTCCATTACTGCTGATGGCTCATCCACGTCACTTTGTGCTTTACCTACAACGAACTCGCCGTCTGCACGCACAAAAAAAGTATCGGTCATCGTGCCCCCGGCATCGATACCCATAACTTCTACAGGATTGGTTGTTAAATCATTCAAGGTTATATCCTCTAGTTATGTTGATTTACTTCTACTTCACCCCATTCATTGGCCCCATGGATGAGACCGTTAGTTATGATTTTGGGGAGTAGAGCCCTCGCTACAGCTATAGCAATAGCCGTGCCAATTTTAATTTATTGTTAAATTTTATAGTCTTATAAGGGTTTTCAAATCAATGGCCGCCTAAACCGTCCGAAAAACGTTCGAATATCAGTCGCAGGCCGGACATTAATCGAACCGGGATTAAAGCACGCCCCCTATAACATGTCTACGACCATAGTATTATTCGGTTATTAGCCACCCCAATACGTCCAAAATCACCTCTAATACCGCTATTTAACTGCCTATATGCCAGTTAACCCCCTCAAAAACTTGTATTTTCTCTTCCAGAAGACGAAGATACGCAGTCCTACTCTATAATTAGATTGTGATAACTATAAAAAGTCGGCGAGTGAGAGTGCCATGAGTTACGAATCCTCCCTAAAAGGGTCGGCTGCCGTATCGCATCCGACGCGCATAGCGTCCGCCCGGGAAAAACTGCTTACAGACGGAAACTTGCCAGACAACACTGTGCGTTCCGTGATCAAAGCATCCTGGCAGCGCTGCATGACCAGCCAGGTTGACCCGCTGGTTGCCAAACACAGCCTGGAATTAAGCAGTGACGAACTACTGGGTATTCGTCGTCAGCACAAAGAGCTCATTTCCGCGTCCGAAGTTATCATGCGAGAGGCTAAAGAGCTGCTTGCGGAATCAGGCACCATCATGCACCTGGTGACGCCCGCGGGGATGATCCTCGATTATGAAGGCGACCCCGCCACCCTGGAGCTGGCCAACAACTTTAGCCTTATTCCCGGCGCCAACTGGAACGAGGGAGCCGCCGGGACCAATGCCATCGGGACCGCACTCAACATTGGAGCACCTGTTCAGGTGCATGCCTTTGAACACTTTTGTGAAAACATCAGCCGCTGGACGTGTTCAGCAGCAGTGATTCGTGACCCCTTTGAAAAACGCCTACTCGGCGCACTCAATATCTCCGGCCTGAAAAACACCCTGCACGATTATTGCCTGGCACTGGCCATCTCCGGGGCTCGAAGAATTGAGGGCCAGTTCGCCCAGTTGAAGATGGCCCAGCGGGACTTGTTACTGGGTTCAACCATTGACCACTTTACCAACTCAGGCAACGATGGCGTGCTCCTGTTCGACATGGATGGTAAGCTGGTTCGTGCGAATACCATGGCAGATAAAGTATTGGCAGCCAGGGGCATTAAGATTAACCTGACGCCATACAATCCCATACTGACATTGAATAGCGAAGGCGCATTTACACCTGAATCAGAACGCGCACTTAACCAAATCGACTCCAACTGGGTCCAACCGGTCATTCATCAAGGTGAGCAGATTGGCTATCTTGCTATTATTACCCTGCCCGCCCGTCAGTCACAGAGAGCATCCAACCCAGTGACGAATGTTCCTCCGCCCTCCAGGTCAACCGGCTTTTTCCGATTGGTGGGCCAGAGCGCTCCTTTCCTCAAGGCTGTACAACAAGCAAAACGTATTGCCAAAGCACCCATTCCTGTTTTGCTACAGGGCGAGACCGGTGTGGGCAAGGAGCTGTTTGCCAGGGCCATGCATGAAGAGGGGCCTTCACAAACCGGTGAGTTTGTGGCCCTCAACTGTGGCGGCTTGTCGCGCGACCTACTGGCCGGCGAGCTGTTCGGTCATGTCGAGGGAGCCTTCACTGGTGCACGTCGTGGCGGCATGATCGGCAAGATCGAGGCAGCCAACGGTGGCACCCTGTTCCTGGATGAAATCGGTGAAATGCCACTGGACTTACAACCCATGTTCCTGCGCGTCTTGCAGGAATCGGAAATATGCCGCGTTGGTGAAACCCGCCCCCGCAAGGTGAATTTCCGCCTGATTGCTGCCACCAACCGGGACCTGGCCCAGGAGGTTGCAGAAGGTCGCTTCCGCATGGACCTTTACTACCGCATTTCCTCAATGACCTTAACGGTACCGCCCCTGCGCGAACGCAAAGGTGATGTATCCCTGCTGGCACAAAATATTTTCGCGCATCTGCTGGAACAGCATTCCGGAGATCAAAAGCGCCTCAGCAAAAAAGTGCTGGAACTGCTTGAACGCCACAGCTGGCCAGGCAACATTCGCGAATTGAGCAACCTTATTACGGCGGCCTTTTTCCTGTCTGACAGCGAAGAGCTGGCACCGGAAGACCTGCCGAAAGACTTTCTGGCAGCACATTCCACCATTATGGAAGATGATGATGCCAACCCCCTCGACCTGGCAGAAAAAGAAGTCATCATTCGAGCCATTCGGGAGCAGGGTGGCAATCTGACTCAGGTTGCCAAGCAACTCAACATTGCCAAAAGCACGCTTTACATCAAGCTGAAAAAATACGGCATTGAGCGTCCATAACCAGTGACTTAAATCTGCACAAAAAAGGCCGACAATTGTCGGCCTTTTTATTTGGCGATGTTGCAAAAACCACTAGCTTTCTTCATCCACGGAAAATTCCCGAGCAATACGCAGGGTTCTTGTGGCCAGCTGCACTTCCTTCAGAAACAGCATCAACGCCACTATCAGAAACACCAGCGCCAGCACGAAAAAACCGATAATCAGCCCGCCGATATGCAGCTTCCAGAAACCACCGACAAACAAGCTGACAATCAGGGTACACACAAGTAGTGCGGCAGCCGTACACAGACCGATGGCCCAGTTGGTGATTTTCGCCCGCCGCCAGAGAATACGCAGCTCCCGCTGACAGATGTCTTTTTGCTCCAAGTCTGTAAGACGCAGCTCCCGCAAGCCCACCACCCTTGCGCGGTCGAC
>SBGI01000050.1 GCA_006227015.1 Gammaproteobacteria bacterium | reverse complement strand
CAGGATCTGGTTACGGGCGACCTGCGAGTTTTAACACAAACGTATCTGGATGAGTCCCCAACCGTTGCCCCTAATGGTGCTATGCTTTTGTACGCAACCAAACAAGGTGACAAGGGAGTACTGGCGGCTGTTTCACTGGATGCGGGTGTGAAGTTTTTATTGCCAGCAAGGTTCGGAGATGTCCGAGAACCAGCCTGGTCCCCCAAATAAACAAGCTTGTTTTTAGTTACAGGAGATTACAATGAAGACTCAACTGCTCAAATATGGCGCGATCATTTCTCTTATGGCAGCGCTGTTGTCGGGCTGTTCCACCACTGGCAGCGATGAAGAAGCCGGTTCCGGAGCTACCTCCATGCCGAGCCAATCCGTCACCACTGGTACAGTAAGCACTGGAGACGTCAGCGGAACTACGCTGGGCACTGATAGTGCTGTAGCTCGTGTGTTTTACTTTGAGTTCGATAAAGCCGTGCTGAATGCCGAAGCTCGAGCTGCCCTGCGTCTTCACGCTGAATGGTTAAAGGCCAATCCGGCAGTTAATATTCGCCTGGAAGGTCATGCGGATGAGCGCGGTACCCGTGAGTACAACATGGCTCTGGGTGAGCGTCGTGCCAACTCTGTTCGTGATTTCCTGATTCAGGAAGGTGTGAGCGCAGGTGTCATGGAAGTGATCAGCTACGGTGAAGAAAGCCCGGCTGCCATGGGCAGCAACGAAGCTTCATGGGCGCTGAACCGTCGTGTTGAAATGAAGTAAAGGCTAACTGCTTTGTGAATGGCGTCCGGTGTGCATGTCGCGCCGGACGCTTTTAGCTGTCAGGGTGTTTTGACAGCTTGCTCGATAACAACTTCTGCACATTCTGCTTGTCCATATCAGGGTCTGCTTAATTTATCAGGGGTATGACTCATGCGCGCTCTTATCGCCAGCACCCTTCTATTCGCCTGCATCCCTCTTACGCTCCATGCTGCTGCGCCGGTCTCCGAGATTGGCAGCGAACCCACCTATAATCCTCCGCCAATTCCTGTTCCCGTACCTGTGACCCCGGCTCCCCAGGACGTGGCGCCCGCTCCGGTTGGTGACACCCATTACCAGCTTCAGATGCTCCAGGACGAAGTGCGGACCCTGCGAGGCATGGTGGAAGAGCTGAACAATGATATAAAGCAGCTCAAAGCACGGCAGCTGGATGATTACATGGATCTGGATCGTCGTCTGAGCGGAATGAGCTCTAGTACTACGGCGCAAGCCACGCCTGCAGAAAATAAGAGCGCGGCAACTCTAACACCTGTGCCTGCCTCAAAGCCGACGCCCACGTCCGGAGATGATGCGGCCGATTACACCGCTGCCTACCATGCGCTAAAAACAGGCAAAACCGCCGAGGCGACGACACTCTTCAAACAGCATATTGAGAAGTATCCAAGTGGCGCCTACACGGCCAATGCGCACTATTGGCTGGGTGAAATCTATCTGTTGCAGAACAACCTGGAACAAGCCCGTCAATCGTTTAACACGGTGATTTCTAGTTACCCGGCACACCGCAAGGCGCCTGATGCAACGTTCAAACTGGGACTGGTCTATCATCTGATGGGTGATAACACGAAAGCGAAGTCCCTGCTTGAGAAAGCCGCTGCCGGCAATGATAATGCCGCCAAGTTGGCGCAGAGCTACCTCAGGGAAAATTTCTAGCTGTAACCGGTTGCCGGTTTTTTCCGTTAAACTGCGCGGTTTCCACCGCGTAGTCGAGTTTTCATGGAACAGACATCCCTAAGAATCACCGAGATTTTTCACTCCCTGCAGGGTGAATCTTCCACCGTTGGCTTGCCAACGGTGTTTGTGCGTCTGACAGGCTGCCCGTTACGCTGCCACTACTGCGATACGGAATATGCATTCTATGGGGGCGAACGGAAAACCCTGGCGCAAATACTTGATGAGGTGGCGGCCTTCGCAACCCCACGGGTTTGTGTCACAGGAGGTGAGCCGTTGGCGCAAAAACCCTGTCTTGAGCTTTTAACGGCACTTTGTGATCGCGGCTATGCTGTATCACTGGAAACTGCCGGAGCGTTGTCCATCGCGGAGGTAGATCCCCGCGTCGTCAAGGTCATGGACCTGAAAACGCCCGCCTCCGGAGAGGCTCACAGGAATCTGTACGAGAATCTCGCGCTGTTACAGTCTTCCGATCAAATTAAATTTGTGATTTGTGACCGGCAGGATTACGAGTGGGCGAGATTAAAACTGGACGAGCTGTCTCTGCCTGAACGGGTAGGTGAGATCCTCTTCTCTCCGAGTCACGGTTCACTGCAGGGGAAAGAGCTGGCAGAGTGGATTCTGGAAGACAGGTTGCCGGTAAGATTCCAGTTACAACTGCACAAACTGCTTTGGAACGATTCTCCGGGACATTGATTGATGACGAATGAAATTGACAAAAAGGCTGTTGTGCTGGTGTCGGGAGGCCTTGACTCCACTACGGTGCTCGCCATGGCGCGCCAACAGGGTTTTCGCTGCTTTACCCTGAGCTTTGACTACGGGCAGCGCGCCCACGCTGAATTGGCAGCTGCGCAGCTCTGTTCAGAGCAATTAGGTGCTGAACAGCACAAGGTGGTGAAGCTGGACCTGCGAACCATTGGCGGCTCTGCCTTGACCGATGACAGCATCCTTGTTCCCGAAGAGGAAACCAGCGGTATCCCGGTAACCTATGTGCCTGCCCGCAATACAGTGTTCCTGTCCATTGCCCTCGGCTGGGCCGAAGTGCTGGAAGCCAGCGATATTTTCATTGGCGTGAACGCCGTGGACTACTCCGGGTACCCGGACTGCAGGCCGGAATATATCCAGGCCTTTGAGAATATGGCCAACCTTGCTACCAAGGCCGGCGTTGAAGGTCGCTATTTGCGTATTAACAAACCGCTGATAGATCTGACCAAGGCTGAGATTATTCAATTGGGCATACGAGCCGGGGTCGACTACTCGCAAACTGTGTCCTGTTATCAGGCGACAGATGAGGGATTGGCCTGCGGTAAATGCGATAGTTGCCGACTGCGTAAAATAGGCTTTGAGCAGGCTGGGGTTGATGATCCAACCCGTTATATTCTCCCGAAATAAACACTTGATTTTTGATTGCCCATAAGTAAGATATGCGCCTCTTCCAAGGGTCGTTAGCTCAGTTGGTAGAGCAGTTGGCTTTTAACCAATTGGTCGC
>SBGI01000298.1 GCA_006227015.1 Gammaproteobacteria bacterium | reverse complement strand
GGAATGGGAGCGGGTTTGATGGCCATCAGCATCGCGGAATACTCAAAGCGACTGGCACCAGTTGTGTCCAGCATTGGCCAGAACAGTTTTTTTGATCAACTGATGGCCTTTCTGAAGAAACTGACCCCCATCGATAACGCGGTAATTCTCTACTATCACCAGCAACAACCAACGTTGAGTTACAACGACCTACCGCCAGCCAACCGCCCAACCCATATTGATTTCTTCCTCAAAGGTGCCTACCTGCTGGACCCCTGTTACCGGGCAGCCCAAGGCGGGCATGAGGGATTTTATCGACTGGACGAACTGGCCCCGGTGGGTTTTCGGAAGAGCGAATACTACAAAAACTATTTTCGTCACACCGGATTGATCGACGAGTGCGGTTACCTCTTTCGGTTAAACGCACAGGTGCCAGGAGATTGGCTGAATATTTCCCTCTGCCGGGATGAGCACCACCCGCGTTTCAGCCTCTCCCAACAGCGCTTGCTGCAGGATATCGCAACGCTGCTCCGATCGCTGTGCCAACAGCATTGGCAACGCACAGATCACAGCCAACACCAGGGCGATGACCTGCACCGGCATTTATCTGCCGCACTGAGCCATTTTGGTACGTCGGTCCTCACCGAAAGAGAGGCGCAGATCATCCAGCTATTCCTCCACGGCCACTCCACTAAATCCATCGCGCAGAAACTGTCTATATCTCCGGAAACGGTAAAACTGCATCGCAAGCACAGCTACGCGAAGCTAGACGTTGCCTCCCAGGCTGAACTGTTCTACCTGTTTATCGATGCATTATCGAGTATGCCATCAACCAGCGAGGGGGACCCGCTGGCGGGTTACCTGTCCCGAAGAAAATAGTGCCCACGGGCAAATCACTGCAACGGCGACTCAAAGGTAAGCATCGTACTCCAGCGTAGTGACGCGTTGATCAAATTCCGCCAATTCCTGGCGTTTCGCCGCGAGAAATACCCGCAGAAATTCCTGACCGAAGTATTCACGGACAAAGGATGATTGTTCCAGGCGCTGCAGAGAATCCGGCAGGTGGCGGGGCAGGCTGACCCCGTGTTGCTGGTAGGCATCGCCCTCCGTCGCTGGCGGCGGGAGCAGTTCTCCCTCCAGGCCATGCAGCATGCCCGCCAGAATGGCAGCCACCACCAGATAGGGGTTGGCGTCGGCACCGGCCACCCGGTGTTCGATGCGACGGTCGGCAGTGTTCCCCACTGGAATACGCAGTGCCGTGGTGCGATTTTCATAGCCCCAGCTGGCTGCCAGGGGGGCATGACTGCCCAGCTGAAAGCGCCGACAACTGTTGATATTGGGGGCAAAAATGGCCATCACTTCGGCCATTGTGGACAAGCATCCGGCCACCGCTCTGGAAAGTAACTCACTCCCCTGCTCAGAGCCATTGTCAAAGACATTTCTGCCCTGCGCATCAAGCAGGCTACAGTGCACATGCAGGCCATTGCCGGCCAGTTCGCCAAATGGCTTGGCCATAAAGGTGGCCAGCTTGCCATGTTGCCTCGCCACCCCCTTGATCACCCGCTGCAACATCAGGCTGTGATCGGCAGCCAACAGGGCATCGTCACCGTGGTAGAGATTGACTTCATATTGGGAGGGCGCCGCTTCGGCAATCAGCGTATCTACCGGGATATGTTGGGTAACACAGGCATCGCGGATGGCTCGCATCAGGGGCGCCACCTCCTCCAGCTGATCCATGCTGTAGGTTTGGCCTCCGACAGCCGGGCCGCCGTCGATAGCGCGCTGACTGTGGGTGGGTCGGCCAAATGCATCCCGTTCACTGTCAAACAGATAGAATTCCAGTTCCAGGGCAATCACCGGCGTCAGCTGCAACTGTGAAAACCGTTCCAGGACGTTCCGTAGAATATCCCGTGGGTCGTATCCGCAGTGGGAGCCATCCGGGTTACGCAGGGACATCAACAACTGGCCTGTGGGATCGGGCAACCAGGGAACAACAGCCAGCGTACTGGCATCAGCCACACAGATACCATCGGCGTCCCCGGACTCAAATACCCAACTCTCCGGGTCACGACCCCAGATATCAAACCCCAATGTGGTCAGTGGAAGCTTCAGGTGCCCCTGAAATGCCTTGTCCAGGTGGTCTCTCGATAACCACTTGCCACGCAGGCTGCCATTCAGGTCGGGCAGCAAGGCTTCAAAGGTATCAATCTGTGGATTGGCGTCGAGGAACGCCAGTAGCGCCTGCTGGACTGTCGGTTTCACTAGAGTTGACTCCTGTTAAGACGCTGCTTGTTGTCTGCTTCTATATTAGCCCAGCCTGTTGCCAGACGTAGCCTTACATCCGCGCTCTTACAGCCTCGCCAAAGGCTTTGAACAAGGCGGTATAAAGAGGATCGAGGTGGTAGCGCCATTCGGGGTGAAACTGCACCCCCAATACAAAAAGATTTTCATCACATGTCCGGGCTGCCTCGACCAGACCATCCGGAGCGATGGCCTCCACCACCAATCCATCTGCCAGTCGGTGGACGCCCTGTCCGTGAACGGAATTCACCCGCACTTCCTCAACACCCATCATGGCGTGTAAAAAACCACCTTCCGTCAACCGTATGGGATGAGCGTAGTCGTATTGCCCTTCCCGTGGCAGTGATGTGTCTTCTCGATGATCGAGCATGCCCGGCACTTCGTGCACTTTCTGGTAGAGCGTTCCTCCAAGGGCAACATTCAGTTCCTGAAATCCGCGGCAAACGGCAAACAGGGGAATATTGCGTTCGATAGCACCACGAATCAGTGGCAGGGTTGTGGCATCTCGCTGGGGATCCAGTGGGTTGCCAGGGACACTAGCTTCCCCGTAATAACTCGGGTCCACATTGGAGGCATTGCCAGTCAGGAAGAGCCCATCAAGGCCGCCGAGTATTTCATCCACAGAGCAGATATCATCCAGTGGCACCATATCCATGCCAGCCCCCACCGCTGGCAGCAAGACCGGGCGCACGCCGGCACCGTGCGCCAAAGCATTAATGTATTTTTCACCACTGCCATGATGGGGGTGCAAGCCATGCTGGTATACATCGCACGGAATACCAACCACCGGCCACTGCTGCTGACGCATGACTCGATCCTCAGTTAAAGTCACCCTGACACACCCCATTGGGGGTGGAGACGTTTCAGTCATTTCGTGCTGAAATTCTCATAGGCCAAGTAAAAATAGAATAACCCCA
>SBGI01000157.1 GCA_006227015.1 Gammaproteobacteria bacterium | reverse complement strand
CAGGCCCAGGCAGTGACGGATTATCTGCGAGGTATTGCCATGTCAAAACTTATGAACAACTTGATAACCGCGGGCATGACAGTAAAAGTCATGGACCCCAAACACTCTGACTCCGAGCACCCGGCCTCGTTTATCGGCAAGGTGTACCAATGTGGCCAACAGCACGTGCTGATCAGGGATACCGAGAATCACAACTACTACGTGTTTCTCGATGAAATTGTGTGCCTGATGAACTACGAGAGCATTGCCTCCCGGTACTGTTTGCGGGTCTGTGACAATGGCTATGACGTGGTTTGTATCCTGCCCACCGGCATGATTGAGACGCTGGCCACAGCGCTCGACCATGTCACAGCAACCCATGTCATCGATCTGTTATCCCAGGCTGCCCAGAAGCAGCGGGTTGCGGCCTGAGGGTGCGGCGGTGCAATGGCTACTGTTTTTACTCACCAGGAAAACCATTGTGAGTGCGTTCAGCACGACAGAACGGCCCCCTTTTGGGGCCAAAAACCCCGAATTACCCCCTTTTCAGCATGTTTATCCGCACTTTACGCCTTTCCATTTCTGCCGATATTACTAGTGAAGGCATTACACACACACTGTGAGGTATCGCCATGACAAAGCAACTGCACCATCTGATTACCAAGGGGACACGTGTCGAGGTCACCGCACCGCGACACTCCCAGTCGAAGCACTCGGGTTCGTTCCTGGGGGAGGTCTGCTACTGCCACCAGGACCATGTACTCGTCAGAGACAGTGAAGACCACACCTACGACGTATTTCTCGATGAAATCCTGTGCCTGATGAGCTATGAAGGCAACGACCCCTGCTACTGCCTGCGACTGGCCGAACACGGTTATGACGTGGTGATCGTACAGTCCACCGGCATGGTGGAAACACTGGGCGCTTCCATGGATAAAGCCATGGCCACCCAGGTCCTCGACATGCTGAGCCAACCCGCAGAAATTCTCTGGGTTGCTGCCTGATTCAACTCACCGCTACAGCATCTTTTATCTGAATTCCCGGGTAGTACCGGGGAGGACATAAATCGCCACAAAACGCCTGAGAATTTCCTGTGCAAACGGCGTGGGTTTCCTGCTCACTGCCGCCACCAGCTGCTCCGCCTCTTCGGGCAGAAAATAGCCATGGTGCTTATAGGCATCTATTCGCAGAGTGAACTCCGAGGCATCGCCCTCCGGATGAAATTGCGTGGCGTAAATATTTTTGCCAACGCGAAACATCTGCACCGGGCAATCCCTCCCGGTCATTAACAGCTCAGCACCCACTGGGGTCTCATCACAAGCCTCCTTGTGACCGAGCAGCACGTCAATGCTGTCGGGAAAACCCGCCAGCAACTTATCGGCTTTACCCTGTGGCGTGATATCCAGCTCAACACAACCCACTGCCTCGCCGAAGCGGGTGGAAATACCGGCACCGAGATAATTACCCAGCAGGCCGTTGCCCGAGCAGGCGCCAAGAAAAGGAAAGTCACGCGCGATCACTTGTTCCAGCAGTCGCTGAAAATCCGCCTCCACCTTTAACTGCTCGGCAGACTTCTTTTCCAACGGTGTGCTGATATCGAAAGGGCTGCCGCCCACCAGAATCGCCGAATAATTATCGAGTTGCAGGTCGGAAGGAATGCCATGGCGCTCGATGCGAATCCTTTCCGTCAGGGATTTCGGCAGCTGGCCGTATTTCAGAAAGCAGGCATATTCGCTGTCGGCGATTTTGTCCTCGGGACGCAACTGCAGTACCAGCAGGGGTTTGTTCTCGGCCATATGTTGAATGCTGTCAGTAATAGATTGGGCTATTAGCCGAGTATAAGGCACCGGTTGCCACCGGCGACTTGGGACAGATCAATTAGAGCAGGCTGATTGCGGCTCGCAGTTCGGCAGAAAGTCCCGACAGTTCGGCGCTCATCACCTCCAGCACATCGGAAACCACCTCGTAGGGGTAGTCCGGCCTCAGTTTACCCAGCAGATCCCTGGCCTTGTCCTCATCCAGCGTGGAGGAAGCGAGATAGACCAGCAGCACCGAATACAGTAACAGCAGACGCTCGGCCCGGTGACCCGGCTCACCCAGCTGGATCGTATGCCGTCGGGCGTCGTTCAGCTTGCTGTAGACGGTATCCAGATGCCTGAGCTTATCCGGCCCCGGCTTTCTGTCCAGTAAAAAAAGCTGGCCGCTGGTATCCAGAAATACCGACAACTCATCCAGGCAAGCGATAAGACCCGCCGCCCGCTCACTGAGTACCACTTTCGACGTCAGGCGCTGACAGACTTTGGCAGATTGAGCCGACTGGTAGGCGGCAAATGCTGCAAACAGCGTAGCCAGGGTGGCGCTCAGCGGCAGCAGGATATGAGAAATGGCCGGAGGAACATCGTGCTGGAAGTTCAGAATCACCAGCACACAAAGCGCTATGGTCACCGGCACTGCAAAACAGACAGCGGCGAAAAAGGCGACTCTGAAAGCCAGAGGTAATTTCATAATGAATGTGGAAACCCCCACGCCACGATGAACCTACCTTGAGTTTAGTCAATCAACGTCGGTATAAATTAGCAAACTCGCGCGATTGCATGCGGATGGCGGCAGGCACTGCCACACCGCAAAGGATATGTCGGGATTTATTTACCCTGAAAAAGTTTGCGGCTGGGAGGCGAGGCCCAGTCCAGAAATTCAATATCCTCAACGTTGTTCGGACGTGAATTAAATTCCAACACCGCCCTTAAACCGTCCGTGTAATAGTGATCGTTGGTCAGGTTCTGCCCCGGATTGTCCGGGGTACGCTCCCCCACCCCACCGACAAACCCGATGCGCGACACCCCCTGGGAAAAAATCATGTCTTCGATAAACGCCGTGCGGGTTTCGTCGATATCCGCATCAATTTTATGGGTAGTGAAACTCGGGGTATGGGTAGTGAAACGCACACCGATATCGCGGCTGATCTGCCCTATCCAGACCTCCTTGCCGCGGAACGTGTAATCCGTCAGCCAGAGTCGCATGTGGTTGCGCTGGTGGATGGTGCCACGGGCTTTCTGCAGGGCAATATCCTGCTTGCGTCCCTGATAAAACAGCGAGCTGACCGGGGAATAGCGGTAGTGCTTGCCAAACAGAAAGGAATTGATGGTTTTCCAGATGGAGCCCAGGTAATTGTCCTCGGCATAGTGCCAGCCGCGGCGCACAAACGGCGGGAACAGCTC
>SBGI01000094.1 GCA_006227015.1 Gammaproteobacteria bacterium | reverse complement strand
CCGGTATCCACCAGGTGAGCCTGACCACTGAACTCCTCCAACGTGCGTGGGCGCATTCTGGCAGCCAAAGGCTGCCCGATATCCCGGCTGAACAGGTCGTTACTCATCACCGATGATATCCACACCATCCGGTGGGATGAACTCGAACTGTTCCACGCTCCAGGATGGGTTGCGCTGGAAATTGTCAAAATGAATATCTGTCTTCTGACCCAGTGTATCCCACAGAGCCATTGCTACTGGCGTCAGCCCATCGAACCTGAGCGTTACTTTTTCGTAGAGACTGTCGGCCTTGTTGGGCACCAATGTGAAAAGTGCGGCCATGCCCTCTTCTTCCAGAGAAACCGTATAACTGTCTTCAAGAGCAACCAGATCGCCGATAAACAGGACTGCCGGGGTTTTGCCGAGGTCAGCATCAAACGGCTTGATGGTGACCTGCTCAAGGTCAGGGTCATACAACCACAATGTTTTGCCGTTGGTGACGATCAGCTGCTCAAGGGGTGCATCGGTGTTCCATCTGACCCTGCCCGGCCGTGCCGCTAGCATATGTCCACTCGCCTGTTGCACGAGGTCACCCTCTGCGGCATAGACCGTTTGTTCGAAGTCGGCCGAAAGGCTGTCCAGATCCCCCATGCGCATACGCAGTTCGCCGGCTGCCGGCTGCCCCCCTGCATAACATATGGCAGACATCATCAGTAAAAGAGCGGTGAACAATGTTCGAATCATGGTGTTAAAACCACAGACAATTTTAGAGAGCAAGTTAATCACGCCCTGGCACCGGAGCGAGCACTTCCCGGTTGCCATTGGTTCCCATCTCACTAACAACTCCAGATGCCTCCATTTGCTCTATCAGTCTCGCCGCACGGTTATAGCCGATACGCAGTTTGCGTTGCACGGACGATATGGAGGCTTTACGTGTTTGTAACACAAAGGCAACGGCTTCATCGTAAAGAGGGTCCGATTCAGCATCTTCACCACCTTCACCACCTTCTGTTGTGTAGCCAGGGACCTGGATGTTACTGATCGCCGCCTCATCAAGAATATCTTCAAGGTATTCGGGTTCCCCGCGCCGCTTCCAGTCAGCAACGACCCGGTGCACCTCGTGGTCATCCACAAAGGCGCCGTGTACCCGAATCGGCACACTGGTTCCTGGGGGCAAATAGAGCATATCCCCATGCCCCAGCAACTGCTCGGCACCGCCCTGATCGAGAATAGTACGGGAGTCAATCTTGGACGACACCTGGAAGGCGATGCGTGTCGGCACGTTGGCCTTGATCAACCCGGTAATCACATCTACCGAAGGTCGCTGGGTCGCCAATATCAGGTGAATACCGGCCGCCCGGGCCTTCTGGGCAATTCGTGCGATCAGCTGTTCCACCTTCTTGCCAACGATCATCATCATGTCGGCAAATTCGTCAATCACAACGACAATATAGGGCAGTTTTTCCAGATTGGGGGCTACCTGCCCTTCTCCGTCTTCAGCAAACAGACTGGCATTTTCATCTGGCTGCCATAATGGGTCCGGTATCGGGTTTCCGGCAGCTGCGGCATCGGCAATCTTGCGGTTATAACCAGCGAGGTTGCGCACTCCCATCGCCGCCATCAATTTATAACGGCGTTCCATCTCACCCACACACCAGCGCAGACCGCTGGCTGCATCTTTCATATCGGTAATCACCGGCGTCAGCAAATGCGGGATGCCATCGTAGACTGACAGCTCCAACATTTTCGGATCGACCAAGATCAGGCGAACATCTTCAGGGCTGGCTTTATACAGCAGGCTCAACAGCATCACATTGATACCGACCGATTTGCCGGAACCGGTTGTGCCCGCTACCAGCAAGTGCGGCATTTTTGCCAGGTCGGCTACCACCGGCAGCCCGGAAATATCGTGCCCCAGTGCCAAGGTCAGCGAAGATTTGGCGCTATCATAAGTGTCCGAAGACAGTACCTCGCTCAGACGTACCATTTCCCGGTGCTCATTGGGAATTTCAATGCCCACCACCGATTTACCAGGAATCACCTCAACGACGCGCACACTGACCACGGCCAGAGAACGAGCCAGGTCCTTGGCCAAATTGCTGATACGGCTGACTTTGACGCCGGCTGCAGGCTGTATCTCAAAACTTGTCACCACCGGACCAGGTAACACCTCGACAACTTCAGCGCTGATGCCAAAATCCTGGAGTTTGAGCTCCAGCTGTTTAGACATCGCTTCCAGGGACTCTTTGGAATAGCCCCGGTTGTGATTGCTATCGGTTTTATCCAACAGGTTAATCGCGGGCAATTCGCCACTGACCGGTTCTTCAAACAGTGATACCTGCTTTTCCTTTTCAACCCGAATACTTGGCACTTCACGCTTGGGGAGTGACTTGATCGTAGGGGGAATCCTTGAGGCCTCTTTCTCGGCACGTTTGGCCTTCACTTCCTTGCGATGCTGCTGAGCAACCTCTGCCTGTCGATTTTCCTCACGACGGACACGGTAGTTGGAAACACTTTGTCGTATTCTCTCAACGCCGCGAAGAGTCAAACGCCCGGCGCCATCGATAACCGCCAACCAGGACAGATCGGTAAATACCGTCAACCCGAACAGGAATACGGCTAACAAAATCAGCGTGCTGCCAACATAACTGAATGCCGTGGCAGCGGCGTTGGCGACTGAGGAACCCAGGATACCGCCAATACCAAAGGGAAGTGGCGTCGACATTGCGCCATATTGCAAAGCAGCTAATGAGGTCGCACAGACCATGACCAATACAAGCCCCAGAACACGCAGGGCAAAGACCAGCCCATCGAATTCCGCTCCCTGCTCACGATGGACGCGAAACACATGCCAGGCCCGAACAGCCAGAAGCACGGGGAACAAATAAGAGATGTAACCGAACAGAGAGAAAAACACATCGGCCAACCATGCTCCCATCGGACCGGCAGCATTTTCCACGCCATCCATACCGCCGGTATGAGACCATCCGGGATCGCTTGGGGAATAATTGATAAAGGCGAGCAACAGGTAGGCACAAATTGCCAACCAGCTGATCAGGGCTCCTTCGCGCAGAATTAATTTGACACGCGATGGCGAGTGCCCATTATCGGACACCGGCTTTTTCTGAGGCTGTTTGGCTTTACTCAACGGAGAACCCGGCAGTTATACATGTGAATGCTATTGTAATGGCAGTAGATGGAAATACCAGCAACCCAAATC
>SBGI01000241.1 GCA_006227015.1 Gammaproteobacteria bacterium | reverse complement strand
AGGTGCGATGAGAAATATCAGCGCCTATGCGTTAACCCACGTTGGCAGTTTAAAGGAAGCGGAAGAAGCAGCCGCGGCCGCCCGTGACGCACACAACGAAAGTGGGTCCATCTATGGCCAGGTTTACGCCGATTGCTTTTCCGGTTTGATCGAATTGCTCCAGGGACGCCTGCAAAGCGCACTTGCCATATTGCACGGTGCCCTGGCGTTAGCCAATGAAGGTGGGCATGCACGCGGTGTCCCCGCGGCGGCGGCTGCATCCTATTTGATCGCTGCACAATACGAAGCAAATGAAATCAACGATGTTGAACGCCTGACAAGCGAGTATGCCAACATGATTACACAGTTGGGTATTCCTGATCAGGTTATCAACACACAGATCATCTGCGCTCGTGTGGCGCTGCAGGAGAAAGGCTACACACAGGCATGCCAGGTACTGAACGAACTGCGACAGCGCGGCCAACAGATCAAACACTCACGCATGGTTGCCAGCGCATGGTGCGAGCAAGCACGTATGGCCATCCAGCATGGTGATATCAATGCCGCTAGCCGCTACCTATCGCTCAGTGAAGGTTCCGCCCAGCTATTAAAGTACAGCCGAGAGCGGTGGTTCCCCACCTCCATGCGCCTGTTACTTGCCCAGGAACGGGTAAACGAAGCGCTTTCCCAGATAAACAAAGAACTGCGTACAGCCGAGCAGGAAGGGAAATTACGTTATGTACTGGAACTTCACATCCTCCACAGCGAAGCATTGGCACTGGCAAGGGAGCATCGTAAGTCTCAAAAAGAGCTGATCAAAGCGATCTCTTTTGCCCACCGGGAAGGATTTGTGCGCCCCTTTATTGATGCCGGTCGCCGGGTACAGGCTGCAGTGAAAGAGTGCAGGGCTGTTTACGGTGATGAAGTCCCAGAACCGTTTCTGAAAGCCTTAACTCAGCATCAAGCCAGTGACATCACACGAACACCAGAGGCTACTGAAAACGCCGAAACACTGACTAAACGTGAATACGACGTGCTGCAGCTGCTGGCCCTGGGATACAACAACCAGGCGATTTCCGATAAGCTCTTTATCTCTCTGCCAACAGTAAAAACTCACCTGCGTAAGATAAATAGCAAGCTCCAGGCTAAAAACCGAACCGAAGCGGTGATGATTGCAAGAAAACAGGGCTTGGTGGAATAACCCCAGGTCTCGCCATACTCCAGACGAAAAAAAGGTGGTCAATTGACCACCTTGAAACACCTGTTTCAAATTTACGTAATGGGCCCCGAGGAGTGGCTTGAGGCAAACAAAGCTTGGGGCCATGGCGGGATGTTCATGATCAATTATCCTGGCGGCCGGCCAAGGAGGCATCGCCCTAAAGGATGAAAACAGGGATGACTTTTTCCTTCGCAAATTTTGCGACCCAGAAGCCCAAATGCCGACATAGAGACACGAGATAACCTCCCCTTAATACAGACAAAAAAAGGAAGGCCTTGTGGCCTTCCTTTTAGTACGAAATTAGAACTTGGCTTTGGGATCGTTTAGCTCTGAGTAGATTCCCAGCTCAGGTAACCGTCTTCCGCCATCGCCGAGATCATCTCACGGTGACCGAACGCCTCACACGCAGACGCAAATCCGGTTGTGTATAAACGACCGATCAAGATTCGACGCACTGCCTCTGCCGCCATTACGCCGGTCTGAATGTACGGTGAGTTACCGTACAGAACCACGTTTACAGAGGACGTGTTACCGCGACCATGACAGGAGATCACACAACGGTTCACATCTGGATTCTCACGTTCAGGCTCTTCACTTACCAGTGTTGCGCCCCACTCGGCAAACGCTTTCTCCTGTTCAGGACGCGGTAGCTCGCGGTAGTTATCATTCCAATCTTTGATCCGCCCGATAACCCACTCTGCAACCACCTGGTTTCTGAAGGCCACAAGCACTGAGCAGTTACGTACACGCTGGTCACCTTCATACCACACCGGCTCTGCTGCGCCCCCCCATGGCAGGGATTTGTACACGCGGTGCTCGCCAGGAATGGACACGTTATAAACATCCGTGTGAGGCCATACCTGCAATTGATGGTTGCTCAGATATTTCTGATCACTGCAGCACATGCTCAGGAATGAAGCCGTAGAGGCAACACTGGTATTGGAGTCACCAAGATACACCACATCCAGCGTATCAACGCCTGCAGTTTCAAGCGCAAGTTCGGTTGCCATTTGGCCCGCTGCCCACATCCAGGACGTGGCTGGCGCCAGCAGGAGACCTTTTTCCTCGAAAGCGGCACCGTACTCTTTTTTCAAGTGCAAAATCCAGTCTTGTTCGCCAGTGGTATCCAGGTAATGACAACCCGCTTCCAGGGCCGCGCGAACAACAGGCTCACCATACTTCATGAATGGGCCTACGACGTTCACCACCACTTTCTTGCCACGGAACAACTCGACCAGCGCAGCCTCATCATGCTCAACTTGAGCACATTCGTACGTTGCATTAGCCAGCTCAGGGACTTTCGCCATCTGTTCTTCCAGGCGCTGCTGGTTGCGACCAGCGGCAATGAATGGAATGCCGCGTTCGGCAAGATGCCAAGCGATCAATTTACCGGTATAACCACTGGCACCGTAAACAATAACTTCTGCGTTACTCATTATTATTCTCCTCTGATGAAGCTCGTAACATCGGTCTCTGCAAAAACGCACTCGGGTTGCGATTCAAACGCTTCGAGACAAAACCGTTCTTGGGGTTTTTCTGACGCAGTTTTAGGAATCTCATCCATCAACTGCAGGTATTTGGGAACAAAGTTGGATTCAAGGTGTGCACGACAGTGGAAAAACAGCACATTGGGATCGAAATTGGCTTTGTCCTTAGCCACCACAGCGGCAACCACGTCTTTCTCACCAGGCACGCCCGATGCAGCCGGCACGCCATAAACAAAGACGTCATCAATGTGAGGGTGTGAGGCGATCTCTTTTTCAACAAACGCCGGGTTAATGAAGTCGCCATTGACGCGGATGCCACCACCTTTGCGATAGTGGAAGAACACCCAGCCATCCTCATCCATGTGCCCAATGTCACCCATACGCAACCAACCATCTGCGGTCTTCTTAGCAGAGGCCTCGGGATTTTTGTGGTAGCTGACAACCGGCACAGAACCATCCGCATTCTGGAAGCAGATCTCCCCCGCTTCACCTGCCGCACATTCGTTGTCATCCTCATCACGGATCGTACAGATCATGGACGGCGGTGCCTTACCGATACTGCCAACAGGGCCACCATGACCCGGCGGGTTCAGGGTCAAGCCGCCTTCAGCTGCACCGTAGAACTCGTAGATATCCACATTGAAGCGCTTGGCAAAATCCTCCCAAATCGCTTTCGGCATGCCGGCGCTGAAGACATAACGCACCGGATTATCCGCGTCATCCGGCTTAAGCGGATCGGCGAATACAGCCGTGGTCATGCCACCGAGCAGGTTGAACATGGTGCAGCCGTATTTGCGGGTAATATCCCATAGACGGGATTTGGTGAATTTACGGCTGATCACACCACGCAAGCCCTGACGCAGGCAGTTTCCAAGCGTGATGAGCTGAGCGTTGGCATGGGTCAGCGACAGACCGGTATAGGGGCGGTCACCCTCCTGCAAACCAACTACCGGCCCCAGCGCTGCAATTGATCCAAAGCGCGCATAAGGTCCTAGAATCGCCTTCGGATCCCCGGTGGTTCCGGATGTGTATAGGTACTGCATCGGTGCAGCGGCATCGGTCACCTTGACCGGGCGTTCCATGTAGTTACGGTCCAGAATCGCCGCCAACTCCCTTACCCGCAAACCTTTAGTCGGACGTTCTGCGTTCAGGCCGGTTTCAAGCACCCACACCCACTGTAACTGCGGCAGCTGATCGAGAACCTCCATCAGGTTGGCCAGTGCATAATCAGCTACAACCACGCCACGACACTCGGCAAAACTGAGCATATATTGCAGCTTCTGACCCTTGGTACGCGGGTCGATGGGAACGAAAACACTGCCTTCAATAGAGGAGCCCACCATCACATCAACAAACTCCGGATGGTTCTGCATCAGGAGGCCAAAGGAGTCACCCTTTACCATCCCCTCCTCTTCCAGCGCCTCAGCTATGCGGCAGCCGTTCTGCCACAACTGACGATAGGTACGAATTTCATCGGTTAAACTGCCATCTTGCTCAACATTCACAAACGTCAGCACATCCAGATCAGGGGATGTCTCAACCTTGTCCAGGATGATATTGGCAAGAATCATTAAATCTCGTTCAGCCATTAGATCTGCCTCACTTAGAAAGGATGGTCATGGTCATGGCAGCGGCATCGCTACCGATATAACCGCCCCCGTTTTCTGCAAGTCCGATACGGGCGCCTTCAACCTGACGTCCTCCGGCTTCACCACGCAGCTGCTCGGTCAGCTCTACAATCTGCGCAACACCAGTGGCACCAATCGGATGCCCTTTACGTACCAGACCTCCTGACGTGTTCACCGGAATACGGCCACCCAGTGCAGTTTCACCCGCCATCAACAGCCCGGGGCCTTCCCCTTTGCCACACAGACCGAGATACTCGTAATACATCAGCTCGGCCGGCACCGCGGCATCATGCAGCTCAATGCAATCCAGATCCTGCGGCCCCACACCTGCGGTTTCATACGCCTGTCTGGAGGCGAACTCAGCTACAGTTTCATCACCCTCCTGGTAGTCCCAACCACTGGCAATCAACGCTGAGGACACTTTCACACAGCGCGCCTGCCCCAGTTCGCGGGCTTTTTTCGGGCTTACCAGCACAACAGCCGCGGCACCATCACCAATCGGTGAACACATCGGCAGGGTCAGAGGATCAGCGATCTGCGGTGCGTTGAGCACCTCCTCCAACGTCAGCTCCTGGCGAAACTGGGCGTTCGGGTTGAGGCTGCCGTGACGGGAGTTTTTCACCGACACCTGAGCAAAGTGCTCAATCGTGGCGCCGCTGATGTCCATGTAATCCCGCGCCATGGTGGCGTAGATATCCATGAATACAGAGCGCTTGCCGCCCGCGTCACTCAGATCTACCTGGGCACCGTGACGCTTGGCATTTTCCGCCAGCTGCGCGATCACTCCCGCCTCGTTTTCGGTATCGATACAACCACCAAAAACCGAAAAGATGCGCTCCTTATCTTCGTGGTAGAGCTTCTCCATACCAACGACCAACACCACGTCGTGCAGTCCGGCCGTCACCATCGAACAAGCCTGAACAAACGCTGAGGATGACGAGGCACAGGCATTTTCCATATTCACGACAGGAATTTTTCCTATCCCCAGCTCACGCAACACCGACTGACCGGGAATACACACCTGTCCGGTGATTGTCCCTGCCGCCGCATTACCGACATATGCGGCATCCAACTGCGCCTTATCGATACCGGCGTCTTGCAATGCAGCCATCACAGCCTCACCCGCGAGGCTCTTCAGGCCACGATCCATGTGCTTGCCGAACCGGGTCATCCCGATACCGGCAATGTATGCATTCTGTTTCATTTTTATGCCTCAATATTGGTCAGGTAACCGCCAGCTTTCATGCCCAGCACTTCGTTGCAGCCGTCTTCAATCAGTGAAGCCCGGGCATCACGCCACATTTTTTCGAGCGGGTACTCCTTGGTCAGGCCGTTACCGCCGAATATCTGCAACGCTTCGTTGCAAACATCCAGTGCCGTTTGTGTAGCAGTCACCTTGGATGCGATGGAAACCTGAATGGCCGGAACCGGTGCGTTGAAGTTGTAGGTATAGGCCCGTCGGTTAAGGGCGCGGGATGCTTCCACCTGACGGAACATTTCGAATACGCGGTGTTTGGTGTACTGGTGATTTTTCAACAGCGTGCCACCCACTTTACGTTCGTTGGTGTATTGCACTGCCAACTCGTATGCTGCACGCGCCTGACCGGTAAAGATCGCCCCCATCACCATGTTGGCTTCTGCAAGGATCGCGTACGTACCGGTTTCATAACCTTCAGGCCCCACCAGCAGGTGGTCCTTGGAGATACGTACGTTGTCGAAATACACCTCACCCTGGTTCAGTGCACGCTGGCCGACCTTGTCCAGCGACTTACCCCGGGTTACCCCAGGTGCATCCAGTGGCACCACCACAACAGCGCCGTTGCGGGTATCAACACCGCTCCCTGCATCACATGCAGCAAACAAAACCGCGACCTGTGCGGTAACACCGTTGGATACCCAGGCAGATTTCTGGCCGTTAATCACAAGCTCATCACCGTCGATGGTGACAACGCAGTTAGGGCGACCGTACTCACAGCCCGGGTGCGCGTTCTGACGGTTGTAGTCGAGAATATCGGAGCCATGATCCGGTTCAGTGATAGCCCAACAGCCCAGCTTACCCTCGGTCAGCTCGATCATTTTCTGGTTCTGATAATGATGTGCCATCAGGGATGCCAGAGAGCCTGCGGCCAACGTGATCGCCAGCCCGGAATCACCGTAACCCAGCTCTTCGTAAACGATCGGAATCAGGCGACCCTGCTCTTCGCGCGACATCTCTGACAAAACGCTTGGGGTCAGCCCCAGTTCGGCAAACTGCCCCAGCACCTGCCAGTAAGGAGAGTCTTCAGCAATGACCTCTTCCGGTGACATTTCGTCTAGCTGAATACCCGCCGGACGCATCACCTCCAGCGCAAATCGACGGACGTTATCTTGAATGGACTGCTCCATCTCATCCAAGCCGATCTCAGCACCGGTAGGTGGCAAAATTACTTTTGGTGAGTTGCTGCTTTCGGACATGTTCGGCTCCCTACACTGGTTGCTTCTTTGGATTTATTAGATGCAATCAGTATCGGAACAGGACGCAATTGCCGACATCGGCCTAAGGGATGAATGAGGGATGACTTTGCATGCCACACTACCCTCAATACAGAATGAGGAAGACGTACCGAGATAGAGTTGTTATATATAAAGCTAGTCAGTACGAGTGTTGGAGCAGAGCTTGCAAAATTCATCCCCCACCGGCCGCCTGGATGATCATGTCCTTCCGACCCACATTTCGGTCATTTTATTGGATCTGTTAAACGAAGAAGGGATCAGGGAAAAGGACGTTCTGGAAGGTACGGGTCTGCGTACTGACGATCTGCGCCAGCACAGTTGCTATATACGCTATCAGCAAGCCTTACAGATGGTTGATAACGCAATCAGGCTCAGCACCCAGACTGGACTGGGACTGATGGTCGGCCAGCGGGAAAAAACCAGCAGCTGGGGGATACTCGGCTTCACCATGGCCAGCTGTGCCACATTGGGGGATGCAATAGACGTAGGTAAGCAGTATTACCAAACCTCGGAAGCACTGGTTGACCTGGACTTCATTCTTGACGGTGAAGATATCGTACTGCGCTGCTTTCCCCCATATCCGATCGGCAAACTGCTTCACTTCGTAGTCGAGGATGCTCTTGCCAGCATCTATCTGGTGTTCAGCTCTTGGCTCGAAAGCCCATTGAACCTGAAAGAGATACGGCTGGCCTATACACGTCCGGAATATGCCCAGCTGTACGAAGAGCTTTTTCCCTGCCCCATCCACTTCGACTGCGCCAGCAACGATATGGTTTTCTCGGCCAACGACCTCAATCGCCCTCTCCTCCAGGCCGATCCCGTGACTGCGCAGCAATGCCAGCGTTTTTTGGAAAGCCAGGCCGCAGAACAGGGACATAGTACCGATCTGGTGCGTAATATCCGCCGCATCCTTTTACGCAACCCCGGTCGGTTTCCCAACATGGAGTCAGTCGCAGAACAACTGAATACCAGCGCCAGCTCCATGCGCCGCCACCTTTTACACAAGGGGCTCACCTATCAACAGATCCTCGACGATGTGCGCGCCACCCTCTCTATCGAGTATCTGGAAAACACCAATTTATCCCTCGATGATATCAGCCAGCTGGCTGGCTTCAGTGACAGCAGCAACTTCCGCCGCGCTTTCAAGCGCTGGACCGGCCACCCGCCCAGCCATTACCGCTAATCGATTGCCAACCTCCCTGATTTCTTTCTGACGCCAAATAACCTGTTTCTTGGGCGCGATTGATCTGTGCCCAGATATAGTGCAGCGCTACCTTTAAATCAGACTCCCTTATTCAGTCGGCTATTCGTTTGAATGGCTTTGCGGGTCTTTTATGCCCGCGGCCATGGTCAGACACCTTAACCACCGACTCCGGCGAGCAACCAGTGTCCATAAAAATAATCATTAGGTAATTCTGGAGCCAACCTATGACCACCAAAAATAGTGATATCCCCGCAACTGCGACAGCCCTTGAAGCTAACAGCGATAGCCATATGACAACCGCCACCGACATTCCCGCGCGTGTTGCAGCCGGTGCAGGGGGCAGCATCATGACAGAAACCGCATTGAAGTACTCACCTGATGCCACCATCGAGGACTGCTATCCCACCAATCTGCCGGGTGTAATGCCACGTGAGGAGGTCATGAAGCTGGCTGAGCAGGAACTGGCCGAATGGCTGGCAAAGCAACCCAAAAGCAAGGCGATGACCGAACGCGCACGCAAGTCCTCCCCCTTTGGCGTATTGGGCAACCACCAGAAAGACTGGAACAACATGCCGCAGAACATCTATTGCCAACGCGCCTTTGGCAACAAGTACTGGGATATCGACGGCAACGAGTACCTGGATTTTTGTCTGGGTGACACCCCCGACATGTACGGCCACGGCAACCTCAATCCCGCGATCAAAGCCGCAGCTGAAGCGATGCTGGAGAACGGCATTCACACCATGTCTGGTGACGAAGATGGCGTGGTGTGCTGCGAGTTAATGGCGAAAAAGTTTGGCCTCTCCCACTGGATGGCCAATCTATCGGCCTCCGATGCTAACCGTGCCATACTGGCCATTGCACGCCAGGTTACCGGTCGCAATATCATCGCCATTCCCAACTTCACCTACCACGGCAACCTGGACGAAACTCAGAAGATCATGCCTGAGGTCGGTGTGATTACCCGCGTGCACGAAATGAACGTCTACCAGTATCCAGAGGTAGGCGACCGGACCCGAATCTTTAATTTCAACGACCTGGAGTCGCTGGAAGCAGTCCTGAAGGACGAGCAGGTCGCCTGCGTCATGATGGAACCGATCATGAGCAACTTCGGCTGGTCCTGGCCGAAGGATGACTGGAACAAGAAGGCCTATGCTCTGTGCCAGAAATACGGCACCAAGCTGGCTTACGATGAAACCCACACACTCTCAGCGGGACCGGCTGGCGCCTGTGGCGAGCTAGGCCTGCACGGCTACTACGATTTCTGGACCTGCGGCAAGGCAATCGCCAGTGGTGTACCAACCGGCGTATTCGGCATGACCGAAGATGTCGCCAAAGAGGTGTTCCACCAGACTGAAGCGGCCGGCCTGTTCGGCGAAGCGGCCTTTGGTCGCCTGGGCACCCTGCTGTCTGGCAACACCGTCTCCGCCAAAGCGTTGCGTGTAACGCTGGAAGAGGTTTTAACCGATGAGGTCTACGGTCTAATCGGCGAGCACGTTCAGCAGATCGTCGATGGCATGAACGCGTCAATTAAAAAGTACGACGCGCCGTTTATGGTGGAAACCATGGGTAACCGCATCAGCTACACCTTTATGCCTGAGCGCTGCTACGACCCGGTCTCCGCTTCCGTCGGCATCGGATTTGGCGGTCTGTTCGAGTTCAGCCACGCCTACGCCTGGAATCGCGGCATCATGATCATGCCGTATTTCAACATGCTGCTGATCACTCCACAGCACAGCAAGGAAGATACCGCCAAGTGGCTGGCGGTATGGGATGATATGGTGCGCATCCTGATGGGTAAGTAACCATAGGGAAAATCAGAATCCCCCTCAACCTGCCGACATCAAGGCAAGTGACCGGGCACTCGATGTGCCCAACTTTTACATAGAGTCAATCAAGAAAGATCGCGCTACGGGAGGCTCATTTGCTCCCGTAACACGATCCCTCGTCACGTGTAATCAATCCAGTTGAAGTAGTGCATTTAAATTACTGATTAGCGATGCTAGTTCCGGACACGCATCAGTCACGTTGCAACTCTTCAGTAATAGCGGCGCAGGCTCGATAGGTATTTATCGTCCATTCCAAGTTCGTAAAATCTGGCCAGGACGAGAGTTTTATAATCACTGTGTCAGACTGAGGGTCAATATAGATCATTTGACCAAACACGCCTCGTGCGGAATAAATCCCTCGCTCGCTGTCCAGTACCCAACATTGGTTGCTATAAGCAGCGTTGGGCAAGTGCTCAACATAACCGCGATTAAGAACCTCAAACGCAGGAGTAGAACCTCTACCGCAAGCTGCAATAAAGGACTCAGGAACAATCTGATGACCATTAAACTTCCCCCCTTGCAAATGCATCTGGGCAAACCGCGCTAGATCACGCAAGCAGGCACTGACGCCTCCATCAGCAAGAGCTGTGCCCACACTATCCAAAGTGATATTAGCATCTTGTTCCGCCCCCAGCTTAGACCAGATCTCCTCGCTTAACAGGGCCGCAAGGCGCTTACCTCCAGCTCGCTCACAGATCCATCCCAGCACATCAGTATCAACCGAACGATACTGGAAGTATTCGCCGTGGTTACGCTCCTTTGGAATAGACTTCAACAAATCATAAATGCTATCAGGTGAGGTCCGATCTCCACGTTCGCGCCAACCCGAAGCGATATCAAGCTGAATAAATTCAGCGTTGGGATTAGTGTAATCCTCGTTAAATTTAACTCCGGTTCGCATATCCAGAACATCCTGCACGCTCGCATCGCCGTAACCGCAACCATCTAGCTCAGGCACATAGTCACGCACTGTCATCTCAGGATCAATCTTGCCTTGCCCTATCAGGATACCCGTCAAGGTACCAACAAGCGTCTTGGAGACCGACTGCAGCAGGTGCAACGTATGCGGTAGCATGCCGTTAAAATACTGCTCCGACGCCACTGCACCCCGGTGCAACACCATGAAGCCATCAGTATAAGTGTCATTTAGAAAAGAAATGAGATCGGTTTGTTGACCGTTGAGTAGCTTGAAGCTTACAGCATCAAGCATGCGCTCGCGCCGGGGTAGCTCAGTCACTTTCGCAGATCCACGATGAATGGCCGCCACAGGAAACAATTGACTCATATGCTGGAACGACCAGCGGTTATAGGGCGGACTGTCCCAGTTATGCTGGGCAACCAGTTTTTGATCAGTCGGGGGACAGTCCTCCATCAATCTCAGATCCTGATAACCAATACCCGGCCCTACTACATCTTTTTTATCGTACATATGAACTCTCATCCGTTAGTGGGTGATGGCAGGAATATCGATGGCCCTGATTGCTCGACTCAGCAGGCACCTCGCTTCGACACAGATCAGTTGCCCAAGGACAACGAGGTGCAAAATGACAACCTGCGGGGCGGTTCAACGGGCTGGGAATTTCACCACCTAGGGTTTTCAGTTCATCACGGCGATCAGGGTCTACCGAGGGCACTGAATTAAGCAGCGCGCGAGTATAGGGATGACGAGGATGTCCGAACACTTGCTTTACTGTTCCCGCCTCTACAATTCGTCCCAGATACATCACCAATACTCGATGTGCCAAATACTCCACTGTCGCCAAGTCATGACTGATAAACAAATAACTCAGCCCCTCTTCGACCTGAAGTTCCTTAAGCAGTCGCAATACCTGGGCCTGGACCGAAACATCCAGAGCGGCCGTCGGCTCATCAAGAATCAGTAATTTAGACTCCAACGCCAATGCCCGGGCTATGGCGATACGTTGAAGCTGCCCACCGGAAAATTCATGAGGGTAGCGGTCCATATGCTCCTCTCCCATACCCACATGACCCAATAGCTCTTTAATGCGCAGCCTCAAGGCATTGCCACGCAAATTGAAGGCAGTCTTCAGGGGTTCAGCAATGATCGACTTGATCTTCATCTTCGGATTCAATGAAGCGTAAGGATTTTGAAATACCATCCCAAGGTCCCTACCCAGACTTTTACCCCGTGCATTAGCATCCGTCAGAAGTTCACGACCAGCGACGAAGACTTCGCCGCTATCGGGTTGTTGTAGCCCCAGCAGGGTTGTGGCCACAGTACTTTTACCACAACCCGATTCACCCACCAGAGCAACGGTCTCTCCGGCTAGGACCTCAAAACCGACGTGGTCGATGGCGGTCACTGAGCCATTTTGGGTGGAGAAGGTTTTGTGCAAGTGGTTTACTTTCAGCAGTACGGGTTGTTCATTATTTTTATTCATACCTTTTACCTTCAAAAAATCCTCACTCTGCCACCGACGCTGATGACACCTGATCAACTGCCGTAATATGGTGGCAAGCAGCCCAATGCCCGTCGCCGACAACTACTCGCATTGGTACTTGGTGACACCGTTCGCTGGCTCGCTCGCAACGCGGATTAAAGGCACAGCCAGCCGGTGGTGCGGCCATGTTCGGTACTTGGCCGGGGATAAAGTCCAGAGACTGCTCACCCAGACCTAACTTGGGAACCGTGCTCATCAACTTGAGGGTGTAAGGGTGAGAGGGAGATTTAAACAACGACCCCACAGGCCCGCTTTCCACAACTTGCCCGGCATACATCACCGCGACCCGGTCACAAAGGGAAGCAACCACACCCAAATCGTGGGTGATAAACAGAATCGCTAAGTCCTGCTCTCGCGACAGCTCACGTAGCAAAGCAATAATCTGCGCCTGCACAGTCACATCGAGTGCTGTGGTCGGTTCATCCGCTATCAGTAATTTAGGTCGACACGCCAAGGCCATAGCAATCACCACCCGCTGTAACTGACCTCCTGACATCTGGTGCGGATACTTATCCAGCGCCAGATGGGGATCGGGCATATGCACAGCTTCCAGCGCCCTCCGCGCCTCTATACGAATCTCAGCCTTGCTTAGTTGGCGATGACAGCGGATCACATCAAACATCTGTCGGCCGATAGTAAAGAAGGGGTTTAGCGCCTTCATCGGATTCTGAAAGATCATTGCCGCACTACCGCCGCGCAGGGCCGCAAGTTGTTTTTCAGTAGCACCGTTGATCTCTTGCCCTGTCACCTTCACGCTCCCCTCAATCAGCGCAGCTTCTGGCATTAAGCCCAGGCAAGACATAGCTGTCATCGACTTGCCAGAACCTGATTCACCCACCAGTCCCAGAATTTCACCGCGATTGACTGTCAGGTCGATGCCACGCACCGCCTGTACAGTTTTGAACAACCCGGGGAATGACACCTTGAGCCCTTTTATTTCAAGCACCCTATTCTCAAGAGCAGGGTGCTCATCAACGGATTTTCCGACAATTTGATTTTTAATAACGTGCGTAGTCATTAGCGGGTCCCCTTTTTCGGATCAAGCACATCGCGCAGGCCATCACCCACCAGGTTCACAGCCATCACCAAGACAAAGATCGCCAGCCCCGGGAACAGCACCGTCCAGGGATTCTCCAAAAACTGTGAGCGCGACGAGGCCGCCATCAGGCCCCACTCGATCATTGGCGGCTTAGCCCCTAGTCCAATAAAGCTCAGCGAGGCGGCTGCCAGGATCGTATAACCAAAGTCCATTGATCCTTGTACAATGACGGGCGTGGTGGCATTGGGCAGGACATGGCGCTGCAAAATACGACCATGACTGACACCCATGGCGCGTGCCGCAGCGATAAAGGATTCAGAACGAATCCGTAACACTGCTCCTCGCATGATCCTTGCGTACCAAGGGAACCAAGATACAGCCAAGGCGATCATGGCGTTGGCCAGGCCCGAACCCAGTGCTGCTGTGATAGCTATCGGCAACAATAGCGGCGGGAAGGCAAGGAATACATCCGACAACCGCATCAGTACGGTATCGACTCGACCGCCGAAATAACCGGAAATGAGTCCCACCGGAATACCTATCAGCATCGCGGTCAGAGTCACCGCCCCACCAATAATTAGCGAGGTCCGGGCACCGTAGAGCACGCGTGAGAAGATGTCGCGGCCAAATTTATCCGTCCCCATCCAGTGCTCGGCGCTGGGTGGCAGTAGCTTCTGAGAAAAGGCAATCTTATTCGGATCATAGGGAGCAACCCACGGGGCAAAAAGTGCAGCCAAGATGATCAATAGCAGTAACAGCAGACCTATAACGAACAGCTTATGTTCGCAAGCGAATGCCCAGGCCTTAATACGCCAAGTTGGCGTGAGCGGTGGCATAGATAGAGAAATTCTTGAGTTACTCATTGGACTCGAAACCTCGGATCAACGACGTGATATAACAGATCAACAATCAGGTTGATTGCCAGATAAGCAGTGGCTAGCACCATGGTGGCCCCCATTACTGCTGGGAAGTCATTCTGGGCGATAGAGAACACCACGAAGCCGCCCAGCCCAGGCCAGTCGAAAACAAACTCCACCACCACTGCACCTCCGAGCAGGTAACCGAAGGTCAAACCAACCACCGTCAGCAACGGTATCAACGTCGCCTTCAGGGCGTAGAAATAGTAGATATGCCCCTTGGGCACGCCGTAGGCAAAAGCAGTGCGGATATACTCCTCAGATAACACCTCCACCATCATGTTGCGGGTGATCCGGGTTACCGTGGCCAAGGTTACGATCACCAGAGTCATCACTGGCAGAGTTAGATGCTTCATCGCACTCCACAGTGCTTCGAAGTTACCCGCCAGTAAGGTGTCTAACAGATAGAATCCGGTAATACGTTCAAAGGGGGAGTCGAGTAGGATTTCGGCATCGATACGTCCTTGTAACGGTAGCCAATTGAGGTGACCATAAAATACCAGCTGCAATCCCATTGCCAGCATAAACACCGGAAAGGCCACTCCGGCTATGGAACCCGCCCGGGCGGCATTATCTATTGCCGAGTTCTGACGCACTGCGGAGATGATACCAATCGGTACTCCGAGCAGAACCACCCAGAACATTGCCAAAACCGTCAACTCAAAGGTGGCGCCAATCCGTTTGGAAACTTCCTCCAACACCGGGCGTCCAGTACGCAGACTAGTCCCCCAATCCCCTTGGACGAGATCTTTAACATAATTGACGTACTGTATCGGCAAGGACTTATCCAGCCCCAGCTCTGCTCGAGCGACGGCTATCTGTTCTGGCGTGGGGTGATGCCCCAGCATCATCTCTACCGGGGAGCCGGGTAAAATTCGACTCAGTACGAACGTAATGGTCAACACCCCCAAAAGGATGAGAAACATCATCACCAATCGCTGAGCTATATACTTCACCATCTTAATTACCTATTTTTGCTGGCTAACTTTACTCTGCGCCTTACTGTGGACATGGCTCACCTGCCAAGCATAGAACTCGGAAATCAAATTAAGATGAACTCAGCCAGCGGCCGCAGAGTGACTCAGGGGTCATTTACCCATGAGACAAGAGTCAAAGAGGCAACTAGACCTAGTTGACAGGGAGGTTAGAAGCTTGAAAGAGTGGCGCAACCGAACCTCCGGCGTAGCGCCACCAGAAATAAGCCGTACTATCGGCTCAAGTGATAGTAGAAGATCGCCTCGTAGGCGGGGCTAAGACTCTTCTCCATGCCCTTGATACTGGCACTAGATACCCGAGCCTGCTTCATATCGGCATACCAAATTGCCGGGGCATCCTTTACCAGCTGTTTTTGGGCAGCCGCATATTTTTCGGATGCCTTAGCTCGGTCACTACCCTCGAGAGCCATGCCTTCGTCGAGCAACCGATCAAACGTCTCATTACTGTAATGAGAAAGATTGAACAACGCGTTCTTCTCAGTCCGAAACTCACTGTACAGCCAATCACTCGGCGTAGGATAAGCAGGCCACCACCCCATCGACTGGAGATTAGCCGAGGACTCGAGGTTTTTGGCCTTATCCCAGATTACCCCCCATTCGCCTGGAAGCAGCTCAACCTCAACCCCAACCTGTGCTGCAGTCGCCTGAAACAGCTCTGCAGCATTAGCGTAGGCTTGTTTACTGCCGATATACTGCATCGACACCTTCCAATCGCTCCGGGGCACACCGGAAGCCTCAAGTAACTCTTGAGCTTTATTCAAATCGTACTTAGACATTGGGAAAGAGGAATGTCCCCAGATATTGGACGGCAGCGGCCCAGTGGGAACAGTGCCATAACCATACAGCACATCGTAGACAACACTATCGTAATCCCACAGATGCTGCAGGGCCTGACGGAATTTCAGATTATCTGTAGGATACTTCTGCGTATTAAGCAAAAACTGGTAGTTCTTCCAGGAGGGTCCTGAAGTTACCTTCACAGAGGGATTATCTTCCAAGGTTTTGAATTGATCTGTGGGAATATCCCAAGCCACGTCGGCTTCACCGCTATTGATCATTTGAGTACGGGTTGCAGCTTCAGACACCACTTTTAGGATCACACGGTCAAATTGGCTTTCCTTCCATCCCCCCCAATAATCGGTAAACCGCTCAAGCACAACCTGCTGACCATGCTCAACCTGACCAAGTTTGTAAGGCCCTGTACCAATCGCATTCGGTGCCATCAGCCAGTCATGCCCCTCTTCCACAGCCGCTGGGGCGATCATGTAGGTTGCATATTGACCAGAAGCGATCAGGTCTGCTGCAGTAGGCTTATTGAACTTCAGCACTAGAGTATCGTCTGCTGGTGCTTCGATGCTCTCTAGCCCAGCCCAAACAAACCACGCCCCCTTCTTCAGTCCTTTAGTGTATTCGATCGATTTTTTGGCCGCTGCAGCATTAAAGTCAGAACCATCGTGGAACTTGACGCCCTTACGAAGCTTAAACGTCCAGGTTTTGCCGTCGTCGCTACTCTTCCAGCTGGTCGCCAATCCCGGAGAGAATTCCTGATCTCCTCCAGGTGAGTTATAGACCACTAGAGTCTCATAAATATTGCCCAGCACACGCACCTCTTCAGAAAACGCTGAAGCCGGGTCCCAGTCTTTAAATGATGCGCGATCAGCAACAGTCAAAGTATTGTTTGCAGCTAAGGCTGCACCGCTGATCAACGGTGCAGTAACAGACAGGGCAAATAACCCCACCATCAACGAGCTTCTTATATTCATCAGGCTTCCTCTTGTTTTTATTAATGAGCCAGCGGTTCTCCAAACCGGTTTACTGATAACCAATTCAGCTACCACGGTGATAAAAGTTATCCATAGCGTTTCAACATTGTTGATTTCGAGACGTTGTGTCTTCTCAATCCATTATTAAGTGGCAAGTAATGGGACACAATTTCGCAAAAGACCTTTAAATAACGCTTAATGACGCCCGAGAGCGTCGAAACGCTTCACCTTTTAGAGCATGCGGTTAAAATATTGGCGGTACCAAATTAAAATCCTCTCTAGATGGCGGAACCAGCAGCCGCGCCTTGACCTCATCGGGTATATCCGGGGCGTCAATTTGAAAGCAACCACAAGCATTGATTGTGCTACGTAGGTCTATTGA
>SBGI01000075.1 GCA_006227015.1 Gammaproteobacteria bacterium | reverse complement strand
GTGTTCGGCTCTTTGCTTTCAACGCCAATTCTTAATCCGCCGCAAACTGCAATTCTTGGTATGCATAAGATTCAGGAACGCCCGGTAGTAGAGAATGGCCAGGTTGTGGTTCGTCCGATGATGTACCTGGCGATGTCTTATGATCACCGCTTGATTGATGGTAAGGAAGCAGTACAGTTCCTCGTTGCCATCAAGGAAATGATAGAAAATCCAGCCAAGATTTTGCTTGAGATTTAATTGGTAATTTATTGAAATTATTAGGATAAGTGATGTCCGATAAATATGATGTGATTGTAATTGGCTCCGGTCCTGCCGGTTATGTGGCCGCAATTCGTGCTGCCCAGCTTGGTTTGAAAACAGCCTGTATTGAGAAGTGGCAGAACAGCAAGGGGCAGGGCGTCAATGGCGGCACTTGCCTTAATGTCGGCTGTATTCCTTCCAAAGCACTGCTGGACAGTTCCTACAAATATCATGAAGCAAAAACGTCATTATCTACCCACGGTGTCAAGACCGGTAAAGTGGGTATCGACGTTAAGGCAATGATCGGTCGCAAAGCCAAAATCGTCGAGCAACTGACAGGCGGTATTGCTGGCCTGTTTAAAAGCAACGGTGTGACCTCACTGTTTGGCACTGGCAAATTACTGGCTGGCCGTCAGGTTGAGTTCACTGATCACGACGGTAAAACCCAGGTTTTGTCAGCGGATAACGTGATTATTGCTACCGGCTCACAGCCCATTAATATTCCGGTTGCACCGATAGATGGAAATACCATTATCGATTCAACCGGCGCTCTCGAGCTGACCGATGTCCCGAAACGTCTCGGCGTGATTGGCGCAGGGGTTATTGGCCTGGAGCTGGGCAGCGTCTGGAATCGTCTTGGCAGCCAAGTTGTCCTGCTTGAAGCGATGTCGGATTTTCTGGCGATTATGGATCAGCAGATTGCCAAGGAATCGCAAAAAATCTTTACCAAGCAAGGGTTGGATATCCGTCTCAGCTGCCGCGTTACGGGCAGTGAGGTAAAAGGTAAGGAAGTGGTCGTGACTTACCAGAACAGTGACGGTGAGGAAGCCCAGGAAACCTTCGATAAGTTGATCGTCTGCGTTGGTCGCCGCCCCTATACCGAAGGCCTGCTGGCTCCAGATAGCGGTGTGAACCTCGATGAGCGCGGTTTTATTTTCGTCAACGAACAGTGTGCAACCAATGCTCCGGGTGTCTGGGCTGTCGGTGATGTGGTTCGTGGTCCCATGCTTGCCCACAAAGGTTCAGAAGAGGGTGTCATGGTAGCCGAGCGCATCGCTGGTCAGAAGACACAGATGAACTACGATATTATTCCTAATGTTATTTACACACACCCCGAGATTGCAGCTGTTGGCAAGACTGAAGAGCAGCTGAAACAGGCAGGTGAACCTTATAACGTTGGTATTTTCCCATTTATCGCCAGTGGCCGGGCACTTGCGGCCGATGAAACTGAAGGTATGGTGAAAATGATTGCCCATGCTGAGACAGACCGTATCCTGGGTTGTCACATCGTAGGCCCAAGTGCCGCTGACCTGGTCCAACAGGTTGCTATTGCCATGGAATTTGGCTCCAGTGCTGAAGACATCGGTATGACGGTATTTGGTCACCCGACCTTGTCAGAAGCCGTTCACGAAGCGGCATTGGCAGTCAATGGCCATGCCATCCATATTCCAAACCGCAAAAAGCGCAAGTAACAGTGTCTTATGAACTCCGCGGGTACAGCTGGCCTGCGGAGTTTTTTTATCCATCCAATGAAAGCAGCTATGGGGATTTAGAGTATGAACCTACACGAATATCAGGCAAAGCAGCTTTTTGCTGAGTACGGCCTTCCGGTGTCACAAGGTGTGGCTGCGGAAACCGTGCATGAGGCTGTTGCTGCGGCCGATATCATCGGTGGTGATCGCTGGGTTGTTAAAGCCCAGGTACATGCCGGTGGTCGAGGCAAAGCGGGCGGTGTCAAACTGGTCACCTCCAAAACAGAAATCGAAGAGTTTGCACGTCAGTGGCTGGGGAACCGTCTGGTGACCTACCAGACAGACGCCAACGGACAGCCCGTCAGTCGCATTCTAGTTGAGTCCTGTACCAACATTGCACAAGAACTGTATTTGGGTGCTGTTATCGATCGATCTACCCGTCGCATCGTATTTATGGCTTCCACTGAAGGCGGTGTTGAGATTGAGAAGGTGGCGGAAGAAACACCTGAAAAAATTCTCAAGGCTGTGATTGATCCACTCACCGGCGCTCAACCCTATCAGGCGCGTGAGTTGGGTTTTAAACTCGGTTTAAACTCGGATCAGATCAAGCAGTTCACCAAGTTGTTCCTGGGATTGGCAAAACTGTTCCAGGACTACGATCTCGCCCTGCTGGAAATCAACCCGCTGGTCATTACCGATGAAGGCAACCTCCACTGTCTGGACGGCAAGATCAACATCGACGGCAACGCCATGTACCGTCAGCGCAAGCTGCAGGACATGCACGACCCGTCTCAGGATGATGCCCGTGAAGCCCATGCTGCCAAGTGGGACCTGAACTATGTGGCCCTGGACGGCAATATCGGCTGCATGGTCAATGGCGCTGGTCTGGCCATGGGAACTATGGATATTGTCAAACTGCATGGTGGACAACCAGCCAACTTCCTCGACGTTGGTGGTGGTGCAACCAAAGAGCGCGTTGTTGAAGCGTTCAAGATCATTCTCTCAGATGAGAAGGTTCAGGCCGTACTGATCAACATTTTTGGCGGTATCGTGCGCTGTGACCTGATCGCTGAGGGCGTGATGGGCGCAGTTGAAGAGGTAGGCGTAAAAGTACCGGTTGTGGTTCGCCTTGAAGGTAACAACGCTGAACTGGGTTCAAAAATTCTGGCGGATAGCGGTTTGAATATCATTGCCGCAACCAGTTTGACGGATGCCGCCCAGCAAGTGGTTAAAGCAGCGGAGGGCAACCAGTAATGTCTATTTTAATCAATAAAGACACTAAAGTTATTTGTCAGGGCTTCACTGGAGGACAGGGTACTTTCCACTCAGAGCAAGCCATTGAATATGGCACAAAAATGGTGGGTGGTGTAACACCTGGTAAAGGTGGTTCCACTCATTTGGGCTTGCCAGTATTTAATACTGTTGCTGATGCTGTTGCTGAAACAGGTGCGGAAGCATCTGTTATTTATGTACCAGCACCATTCTGTA
>SBGI01000100.1 GCA_006227015.1 Gammaproteobacteria bacterium | reverse complement strand
GGCATTCTGGGCAGTATCACTGAGGCGTGCCACAACACCACACTCTCGCATGAGATTTCCCAGGCTAAACATACCCAGCAAAGGAGCGGCGCTGGGTAACAACAGGGCTACCAGTATCAGTAGCGTCAGCGGAAAAATAATTTTTTCCCGCTGGGAAACGGGACGAAGCTGCTCCATGCGAATGGCACGCTCTTTTTTGGTGGTCAGCAATTTCATGATGGGCGGTTGAATAATTGGTACTAACGCCATGTATGAATAGGCCGCCACCGCAATTGCTCCCAACAGGTCCGGCGACAAAATGCTGGTCACGTAGATAGCAGTTGGGCCGTCCGCGCCACCGATAATACCAATGGAAGCCGCATCCCTCAGGCTGAAATCAAGAATGCCAAAATAGCTGAGGGCAATAGCTCCCATCACTGTGGCAAAAATTCCAAACTGAGCCGCTGCCCCCAGAAATAGGGTTTTAGGGTTAGCCAGCATGGGGCCAAAATCTGTCATCGCCCCCACACCCATAAAAATCAGTAACGGAAAGATGCCGGTAGCAATGCCCGCCTCGTAAATGTAATACAGCAACCCGCCGGGTTGCTGCATATGCCCGAGGGCATCATAAACAGGTGCTGTATCGAAACCGGCACCGGGGATGTTGACCAAAACAGTGCCAAAGCCGATCGGCACCAGCAACAGTGGCTCAAAACCCCGTCGTATGGCCAAATACAGCAACAAAAGTCCCACCAGGATCATCATGCCCTGCCCCGCTGTCATCTGGCTTACCCCGGAATCTGTCCACAAACTGAATAATCTTTCCATCTCAGCCTTTCCCGGGAGCTGCTTCTAGCAGATCAATTAGCTTCATAACTCAATACCGCTCATGCCAGCGTCATCAGACAATCACCAACGGACACGGAATCGCCGGCCTTGACCATCACTTCAGCAACCACACCATCCCTGGCTGCACTGACCGTCGTCTCCATCTTCATGGCTTCGAGCACCAGTAAAGGCTCTCCGCTGACGACCTGCTGTTCCGGTGTCACCAGCACACGAATGATAGCCCCTGCCAGTGGAGCCTTAACCGGGTCAGCAACCCCAGCACCAGAAGCATGACCATTACCCGGTGAAGCTTCGGTCTGACCGACGGGGACAATACCTGAGATATCACCGCCCTCGGCAACAACTACGGTATAACTTATGCCTTCCAGGGTAACTGTATAGGTGGCCTCACCCTCCGTGCTCACCTGCGACTGAGATGACTCTGACACTGGCGGTTCAAAGGCTTCCGGATTGCCCCGGTTCTGAAGAAAACGCAGGCCAGCCTGCGGGAACAGGGCATAAACCAAAACATCTTCAACCCGGCCTTCCCCATCGGAAATGGTGATTTCATCCTCTTCGGCAATGGCCAGCAACTCATCCGTTAAGCTATCCAGCTCCGGTGACAACAAATCTGCCGGGCGACAGGTAATCGGTTCCTCACCCTGTAATACACGCTTCTGCAAGCTGGAATTCACAGCCGCCGGGCTCGCTCCGTATTCGCCCTTCAGCACCCCGCAGGTTTCTTTGGTAATAGTTTTATAGCGTTCACCACTCAAGACGTTAATGACCGCCTGACTGCCGACAATTTGTGACGTTGGCGTCACCAAGGGAATAAAGCCCAGATCTTCCCTGACGCGGGGAATCTCCTGCAAAACTTCGTCAAAGCGATCCTCCGCACCCTGCTCGCGCAACTGACTCTCCATATTGGTCAGCATGCCGCCAGGTACCTGGGCCAGTAGAATGCGCGAATCGACGCCACGTAGAGAGCCCTCAAAAGAAGAGTATTTTTTGCGCACACCACGAAAGTAGGCTGCTATTTCCTCCACCTGATGAATGTCGATACCCGTCTGCCGCAAGGTGCCATTAAATATCTCAACAATGGACTCCGTAGGTGAATGACCGTAAGTCATCGACATGGAGGAAATGGCGGTATCGACGTTGTCTACACCGGCTTCCACACATTTGACAATGGTCGCCGTCGACAGGCCGGTAGTGGCGTGACAATGCAGATGTATCGGGATGTCGCAGCTTTGCTTCAGGCGGGACACCAGCTGTAGGCCAACATAGGGTTTCAGGAGGCCCGCCATATCCTTGATACAGATGGAATCCGCATCCATATCCTCAATGGCCCTTCCCATATCCACCCAGTGGTCAATGGTATGTACCGGGCTGACCGTGTAGGAAATGGTCCCCTGGGCGTGCTTGCCCTGCTGTTTGACAGCACGGATTGCCGTTGTCAGGTTGCGCAAATCGTTCATGGCATCAAAGACTCGGAACACATCGATGCCGTTGATTGCCGCCCGCTCGACAAATTTTTCCACCACATCATCTGCATAGTGGCGGTAACCGAGAATATTCTGGCCACGAAACAACATTTGTTGTGGCGTGTTGGGCATGGCCTGTTTCAGCTGCCGCAACCTGTCCCAGGGATCTTCCCCCAGATAGCGAATACAGGCATCAAACGTTGCCCCACCCCAGGTTTCCAGAGACCAATAGCCAACCTGATCGAGCTTTTCAGCGATAGGCAACATATCGTCAATACGCAGGCGCGTCGCAAATAACGACTGGTGGGCGTCCCTTAAAACAAGTTCCGTTATACCCAAAGGTTTCGATTGCTCTGACATGAAAACCTGCCCCTCAGTAGCCCTGCTTTACGGATTCAAAAGTGATGTCAGCGCCGACGATGCTGATTGATAGCCTGCTGAATAATTTCCTGAACACGATCATCCACTTCACTGGGAACAGGTGATGTTGAAACAGAAGCGAAATTATCATCAGCTGCTGAAAACCGTGTTATTAGCGCTGACATCAACACAGTAACGGCAACGAGCACCGTCAAAAAAATAATGACCGTACCCATACCGTAGAGCAGCAGGTTTAACCCCTCATGTAAAAGTGGTTCATTCATTAGTCACCCCTGATCCTGGCGGCAGTGTCATACAGACCAAACGCCGGTAATGCCTGTTAACTGACTATACTGGCGACACCCTGTTGCATCAATAATAGCAACGGCACTGGCATTTTACGTTTGGGAGACTACAATCGCGCTTTCCCTATCGATATCACGTCTGTTCTGCTTATGAGTATTAAAACCCTGCTTGAACAACGGGTCCTGGCCGCCATGGGTGCAGCCGGAATTCCGAGTAACTGCCCTGCTAACATCACTGTCAGCACGCG
>SBGI01000209.1 GCA_006227015.1 Gammaproteobacteria bacterium | reverse complement strand
TGTGTATCCAGCACCAGCGGCTGTTCACAGGCCTTCAGCTTTTCCACCATGGCGTTCTGCAATGCAGCTACCAGCGCACGGCTGTGAGACAGCTCCCGGCGCTGCACCCGCTCGGACAGATCGCGAATGATCTCGACTGTGGTTTCAATGCCCACATCCGCCATCAACAACAGGGTTTCAAGCTCTTCCAGCAGCTCATCATCAATCTCGCGGTCCCCGAGAAACAGATTGCCCAGACTGCGGCTGGTTTTGGACAATGCCTGACGAAAGCGGTCACGCAAGCGGGTTTTGGTCATGGCCGATGTCCCTTCGTTTTCAACCGCGGCAGGTGGCTCGGAAGCAGGCTCCTGCTGGGTTACAGTCGGGACGCTCTCGGCAACATCGGGCTTTTGCCCGCGAATGCGCTGCAGGAAGGAGCGCTTTTCCTGTCCCGGGAGATTGTCTTCGTGGTTGTTTGAATCAGAATCCGACATCAGTTTTCTCAGTGGTCATGAGGCGGTGTATGCTAGCACTAATAAGGAGCCACTCACGTTTTGAAACACCGCCAACGTTCAACATCATCACCCTCCGGACGCAGGGCTGTAGGGCAGCTGCGTATTATCGGTGGCCAGTGGCGCGGGCGCAAACTCCGTTTCAATGAAGTGGACAGTCTGCGCCCCACCGGTGACCGTATTCGCGAAACCCTGTTCAATTGGCTGGCTCCGGTGATTGCCGGGTCCAGCTGTCTGGACCTGTTTGCCGGCTCGGGCGCCTTGGGCCTGGAAGCTTTGTCCCGTGGCGCCGCCAGCGTCACCATGATTGAAAGACACCCTGCGGCCGTTTCCGCGTTGCAGGAAAACTGCCAGCTATTGCAGGCAGACGGGGCCAACATCCTGGCAGCAGATGCGCTGAATTGGCTGGAATACACCCAGCCGGAGACCCCCTTTGATATTGTTTTTCTGGACCCGCCGTTTGGCGCTGGCCTGCTGAGTCCCTGCCTGAAACTACTGCTCAGGCCCGGACTGCTGGCAGCTGGTGCCTACATCTATATTGAAAGCGATCGCATGGAATCACCACCTGACACCCCGGCAGAACTGAACATGCTAAAAGAAAAAACCGCGGGACAGGTGTGTTATCGACTATACCGCTTATTTGAGAATGTCGATTAAAACGTTTACCATTCCGGCCCCCACCCAGAGCGAAGAACCATTTTGAAAACAATTATTTACCCAGGCACCTTTGACCCTATCACCAATGGCCATATCGACCTGGTAGAGCGTGCCAGCAAATTGTTTCACCATGTCATCGTTGCCATTGCCAGCAGCGAGCGCAAAGGCCCCACCTTCGGCCTGGAAGAGCGCATTGATCTTGCTCAACAAGCTCTTTCACATCTGGACAATGTGGAAGTTCTCGGCTTTGACTATCTACTGGTTAACTTCGTCAAAGATTGTCGAGGAGACGCTATCCTGAGGGGCCTGAGAGCGGTATCCGATTTTGAATACGAGTTTCAGCTGGCCAATATGAACCGCGCCCTGGCACCCAATATTGAGAGTATCTTTCTCACTCCGTCAGAAAAGCTTTCCTACCTGTCTTCGTCGCTGGTCAAGGAAATTGCGTCACTGGGCGGAGACATCGACGCTTTTGTCCATCCCACGGTCAGGGAAGCACTGCATCGCAAGTTCGGACGATCCTGATTAGTGCTGACAGTCGGGACAATACACCGTAGAGCGCTGTCCCTGTCGAATTTCTTTCAGAGTTGCCTGACATTTCAGACAGGGCTCCCCGGCTCGGCCATAAACATAGAGCTGCTGCTTGAAATAACCGGGCTTGCCATCACCCCCGACAAAATCACGAAGCGTCGTCCCACCCTGCTCTATGGCACTGGACAGCACCTGTTTGACCTGTTCCACCAGTGCCACATAACGCAACCTTGAAATTCTGCCGGCACTCAATGTCGGTCGAATGCCTGCGTGAAAAAGCGATTCATTGGCATAGATATTACCCACGCCCACCACAACTTTGCTGTCCATCAGGAACTGCTTGACCGGCACTTTTCTACTTCGTGAGAGTAGATAGAGATAATCCCCGCTAAAAGCCTCCTCAAAGGGTTCCGGCCCGAGATGACTCAGCAGAGCATGTGTTTCAGGTGGGGCGGTCAGCCACTGAATGGTGCCAAAGCGGCGTGGGTCGCTATAGCGCAACACGGTACCATCAACAAAAATGATATCCACGTGATCGTGCTTACCCACCGGGGTACCGGTCGTGACAATACGCAGATTTCCGGACATGCCCAGATGAACCATCAAGTGGCCACGAGCAAACCGAAACAACATATACTTGCCGCGCTGGCGGCTTTCAAGCAGGAGCTGCCCGGCCAGTATCGCTGGCAACCCCTGGGTGACAGGCCAACGCAGCTTCGGCTCCCTCACGGTGACCGAATCAACCTCCTTGCCCAATATGTGAGGGCTGACACCGCGCAGGGTCACCACAACTTCCGGCAGTTCCGGCATCTATTACTCCCGTCATCAGGTCGTGAGAAAAAATCTCTGGCATACTAATGCAACCTTCACCGAAGGACACCCGGTTTGTACTTTACAGGTAGCTTGTAGCCATGGCATTGGGGCGTCGAAAAATTACTGATGAGCCAGCAGAAATCGATATGACACCCATGCTGGATGTCGTCTTTATTCTCCTGATTTTTTTTGTCGTCACGGCCACGTTTGTGCGTGAAACAGGCATCGGCTTGCAACAGACGGTACAAACTGAACAGCCACCACCGAAAGAGCTACAGCTGGCCACGCAAACCTTTCAGATTGCCGAAGACAACAGCGTCTGGCTGGAGGGTCGTCGCATAGATATTCGTTCCGTTCGCGCCAACGTGGAGCGGGCCCATGCGGAAAACCCCCGCTTGCAGGTGGTCATCGAAGCGCACCCCAAGGCCAGAACGGCCTCGTTTGTCATCATTTCAGACCAGGCCCGGGAAGCCGGAGTCAACGACATCGCGCTCACCACGCTGCCATAACCGGACACCTCCTTTTTACTGCCACAAAAAAGCCCCGATCCAGTCGGGGCTTTTCAGTGAGAGATTTCCGTATTACGTGGAAGCGCAACTTACTTGATTTTGGCTTCTTTGTAAGCAACGTGCTTGCGAACCACCGGGTCGTACTTGCTGAACTCCAGCTTTTCGGGCTGGGTACGCTTGTTTTTGGTAGTGGTGTAGTAGTGCCCAGTAC
>SBGI01000168.1 GCA_006227015.1 Gammaproteobacteria bacterium | reverse complement strand
GCAAAACCGCCTTCATCACCCACGGCCGTGTTCAGGCCTTGACTACTGAGCACTTTTTTCAGTGAGTGAAAAATTTCCGCACCCATACGCAGAGCCTCGGCAAAGGTTTTTGCCGACACTGGCTGCACCATAAATTCCTGGATATCAACGTTATTATCCGCATGCTCTCCACCATTCAGAATGTTCATCATGGGAACCGGCATACTGTACTGTCCAGAGGTACCATTGATATCAGCGATATGGGCATAGAGAGGAATACCCCGTGACTGGGCTGCAGCCTTTGCCGTCGCCAATGAGACCGCAAGAATGGCATTGGCACCAAACTTTGATTTGTTCTCGGTGGCATCCGCAGCAATCATGGCGCTATCGATTTCACGCTGTTCAAGGGCATTTTTGCCTAACAACAGCGAGCGTATATCAGTATTAATATTTTCAACGGCTTTTAGAACACCTTTACCCAGGTAGCGGGACTTATCGCCATCACGTAACTCCAGGGCTTCTCGCGACCCGGTAGAGGCACCGGACGGCGCACAAGCAGTGCCGACACTGCCATCTTCCAGAATCACATCAGCTTCTACAGTAGGGTTCCCCCTGGAATCCAGTACCTCATAGGCACGGATGTCGATAATGTTGGACATTTAGCTCTCCCTCAAACAGTTGCAGCGGCCTATTGAGAAGACCGCTGCCATTCTAGAATTACAAGTTCAACTCAGCGGATGGACAATTCTGGCTGAGATTTAATCAGTTCATCAATCGCCTGTATTTGTGACAGGAATGGTTCTAGCACATCCAAAGGCAACGCACTTGGACCGTCACATTTCGCCTGATCCGGTTCCGGGTGGGCCTCAAGAAAAAGACCGGCAAGACCCACCGCCATCCCCGCACGGGCTAGCTCTGCCACCTGATGACGACGCCCACCTGAAGCAGCCCCCATCGGGTCCCGGCACTGCAAAGCATGGGTAACATCGAAAATCAGCGGCAGGCCGCCACTGACTTCCTTCATGGTTCTGAAACCCAACATATCCACAACCAGATTGTCGTAACCAAAGTTTGCGCCACGTTCGCAGAGCATGACCTTGTCATTTCCGCATTCGCGGAACTTGTCGACAATATTTCCCATCTGGGATGGGCTGAGAAACTGAGGTTTTTTGACATTAATCACCGCACCGGTTTCCGCCATCGCCTTGACCAGATCTGTCTGGCGCGCCAGAAAAGCCGGCAACTGAATCACATCACAGACCTCCGATACCGGCTGGGCCTGTTCAATCTCGTGAACGTCCGTAATCACCGGGATATCGAATGTATTTTTTATTTCTTCAAAAATCTTTAATCCGGCATCCATACCCGGGCCACGGTAGGAGTGGATTGATGAGCGGTTGGCCTTGTCAAAAGACGCCTTGAACACATAGGGAATACCCAGGCGGCTGGTCACCGCCACATAGTGTTCCGCCACGCGCATGGCAATATCGCGTGATTCAAGTACATTCATCCCGCCGAAAAGAACAAAGGGCCTGTCATTGGCGACAGCAATGCCACTGACATCAATCGCAACACTGGGGATACTCAATGATCACTCCTCCACTGCGTGTTTCAGAGCCGCCTCGACGAAACTACTGAACAGTGGGTGTCCATTACGCGGGGTGGAGGTAAATTCCGGGTGAAATTGACAGGCAAAAAACCAGGGGTGTTCAGGTATCTCAATGGTCTCTACGAGGGTCTTGCTCTCGGACCATCCCCCGACTCTCATGCCACCCTGCTCCAACTGGGGAACATATTTATTATTGACCTCATAGCGATGACGATGGCGCTCCAGAATGACTTCAGAACCATAGATGTCGTACGCCTTAGTGCCTTCCACCAAATAGCTGTTCTGGGCTCCGAGACGCATAGTACCGCCGAGGTCAGATTCCTCCGTGCGTGTTTCAACGCTGCCATCGATATCAACCCATTCAGTGATCAGGCCGATGACCGGATACGGGGTCTTCTGGTCAAACTCGGTGCTGTTGGCGCCTTCCATACCACAGACGTTGCGCGCAAACTCAATCATTGCCACCTGCATACCCAGGCAGATACCCAGATACGGAATGTTGTTAACACGGGCATGATTTACTGCCTTGATTTTGCCTTCAACACCTCGCACTCCAAATCCGCCCGGCACAAGAATGCCATCCACGCCCGATAGCAGGGACATGTCTGCCTCAAGATCTTCAGAATCGATGTAGCGAACATTCACCTTTGTCTGATGACGAATACCAGCGTGCATCAGTGCTTCATTGAGTGATTTGTAGGCATCCAGCAATTCCATGTACTTGCCAACCATCGCAATGGTCACCTGGTGTTTCGGGTTGAGCTGGTTATCCACCACCCAATCCCAGGCGCTCAGGTCCGCCTCACTGAACTCCAGATGCAATTTTTCCATCACGATCCGGTCGAGACCACGCTTTTGCAGATCTCGGGGAATGGCATAGATCGTTCTCGCGTCGAGCAGAGGTACGACAGCGCGCTCCTCGACATTGGTGAACAACGCAATTTTCTTGCGCTGTCCTTCATCCAGTTCCACCTCAGACCGACACAGGAGGATGTCAGGCAGCAGGCCGATGGATCGCAACTCTTTCACCGAGTGTTGCGTTGGCTTGGTCTTGGTCTCACCGGCAGTGGCAATATAGGGAACAAGTGTCAGGTGGATCAGAACCGAACGCGTCGACCCCAGCTCCAGCTTCAACTGTCGAATAGCTTCGAGGAAAGGCTGGGACTCGATATCGCCCACGGTGCCGCCAATTTCCACAATGGCCACGTCATAGCCCTTGCCGCCAGCCAACACCCGACGCTTGATTTCGTCGGTCACATGGGGAATAACCTGCACGGTACCGCCGAGATAATCACCTCGACGCTCACGACGCAGGATCGTTTCGTACACCTTGCCACTGGTAAAGTTATTGAGCTTTCTCATCTTGGAAGAGAGAAAACGCTCATAGTGCCCCAGATCCAGGTCAGTCTCTGCGCCATCTTCGGTCACAAACACTTCGCCGTGCTGAAAAGGGCTCATGGTCCCCGGGTCAACATTCAGGTATGGATCGAGCTTGAGGATGGTGACACTTAAACCATGGGCTTCAAGAATGGAGCCCAGCGACGCAGAAGCGATGCCTTTACCCAGAGAAGATACAACACCACCCGTAACGAAAATATAACGTGTCATCTAGACCCTTCCGAACACTTTGAATACTACTTTT
>SBGI01000217.1 GCA_006227015.1 Gammaproteobacteria bacterium | reverse complement strand
GAAAAGCGGCTGACAAACTGTTGCAGTTCGGCGATCTGGGTTTTCTTCTTTTCGTTTTCAGAAAACTGCAGTTCGCGGGCCTGGGTGGAGGCCATCATAAAGTCGTCGTAGTTGCCGGGGTAGATACGCAGTTCGCCGTAATCGATGTCGGCAATATGGGTACAGACGGCATTCAGGAAGTGACGGTCGTGGGAAATAATCACCATGGTGCTTTTGTGCTGGTTCAGGATGGCTTCCAGCCAGCGGATGGTGTTGATGTCCAGGTTGTTGGTGGGCTCGTCCAGCAGCAGAATATCCGGGTCTGAGAACAAAGCCTGCGCCAGCAGCACACGCAATTTCCAGCCCGGCGCAACGTCGCTCATGGGGCCAAAGTGCAGGTCTTCGTCGATACCGGCACCCAGCAGAATTTCCCCGGCGCGGCTTTCGGCGCTGTAGCCATCCAGTTCGGCAAAGCGCACTTCCAGTTCGGCTACCTTCATGCCGTCTTCTTCGGTCATGTCAGGTAGGGAGTAGATGCGCTCGCGCTCTTGTTTCACTTTCCACAATTCGCTGTGGCCCATGATAACGGTGTCCACCACGCTGTATTGCTCAAAGGCAAACTGATCTTGGTGCAGCTTACCGACTCGCTCATTGGGCGAGATCGAGACATTGCCGGCACTGGGTGCCAGGCTGCCATCCAGAATTTTCATAAAGGTGGATTTGCCGCAGCCATTGGCGCCAATCAAGCCGTAGCGGTTGCCGTTGCCAAACTTGACGGAAATATTTTCAAATAAGGGTTTGGCACCAAATTGCATGGTGATATTTGCTGTGGAAATCAAAGGGTTAATCCTGAATCGTTGGGCTAAATGGGGGCGCTTTGCGAGGCGCGTACTATAAGGGGTGGCAGCAGATTCGTCGAGTCTAACCGGGGTGAATCTGTCTCAATGGGCCTCAATAGAGTTCACTTTCGGACATACGCTCTATGCGATCTTCCTCTTCCTGCATGGCCGCCTTGATTTCCAGCAGGACACTGCCGACGTCGGCAGCATCGTCCGGATCATCAAAATGACCGGTGAGTGTGACGTCCGGGTCCAGTTCGCCCTGCTCAAACAGCGCCCAGATTTCCTGGGCATAGCGGGTGCTGAGCAGCTCCGGCGCGTACTGGCCGTAGTAGGTGGTCATGTTGTCGACATCCCGGGTGAACATGGCCTGCGCATTATTGTTTGCTGCGGCATCCACCGCTTGGGGCATGTCGATAATCACTGGGCCATAGGCGTCGACCAGCACGTTGAATTCCGATAAATCGCCGTGAACCAGTCCCACGCACAACATGCGAACCACGTAGTTCATCATGGTGGCGTGATCTTCCAGAGCCTGTTCGACAGACATGGTCACATCATTGAGTCTGGGGGCTGCGTCGCCAGTTTCATCGGTGACCAGCTCCATCAACAACACGCCATCAAAGCAACCGTAGGCTGTGGGAACTCGTACCCCGGCCTCCGCCACTTTGTACAGGGCATTGACCTCGGCACTTTGCCATCTTTCTTCCTGTTGCTGACGGCCAAACCGCGTACCTTTGCCCATGGCTCTGGCGCGACGGCTATTACGATCTTTTCGGCCTTCCTGGTATTGCACGGCTTTTTTGAAGCTGCGTTGGGCGGAATCCTTATAAACTTTGGCGCAGCGGGTTTCATCGCCGCAACGCACGATATAGACGGTGGCTTCTTTGCCGCTCATTAGCTGACAGATGACTTCATCAACCAGGCCAATATCTACCAGTGGTTGAATCCGTTTTGGAACTTTCATGGCTACCTAATAACGTATGGGGGCGGTGAATTGAAACACGCCAGCGTCGAAACCGGATGAGGAATCGACGAAAAAGTGAATAATTTTGCTCAGTTAGGGTAGTCAATCAGATTTTATTAGGTAATGACACCTAGTTATGGATCTTAGGCAAACATTGTTGGGGTTGTCTTTTTCGGATGGCCCCGTTGGGCACAACCTGTCACCTATGTCCCCTATTCGTTCCGTGCCACCAGTCTCCCAGGGTGTTAGCCCTGCAAGGCTGGTGGCTCGTCTCTTCAGTTAGACGTCTGGGCGACGATATCGGCCTTGGTGGAGTCGATGATATCGAGCAGTTCATTACTCTCCTGTTCCGGTACCTTGTGCTTGGTCAGTACGCCCTTGAACAGCATCACCATCTGGTCCCATTCTGCCGCAGTGATGTTCAGGTGGGCGTGGGATTCCTTCATGGTGCGGCCCTGGTACGGGCAGGGGCCGCCAGTGGCATGGCAGACCAGTGCCGTGACCTGATATTTCAAGTAGGGGGCGGGTACCCGCTGGCGGGCTGCATCGATGGCCGGGTTGGCGTTAAGCAACGGGTCCGGGATCACCACGTCGAGAAAGTCGCTGACCACTACCGAGATCGGCATCAGGCCGCCAAGGCGGTCGTATAGCGAGGGGGCCTGAGTATTGGCCATTTCTTCCGAGAGTGCGGGTTGCAAGCCCAGCATTAACAGGGTGGTCAGGGAGAGCCACCATTTTTTGCTTGTATGAATCATGTTTATCCTCCTGCCCGGGGGAGAGAGCAATACGGCGGTCGGAGGGATCGTTGTCTGTCTCATCCTCGGGAGATTTGAACAGTGCCTTTTGAGTATAGGAAATAACTTTGATACGGGCTGATTGACTGCTTAGGCCGGACGTAGGCTATTACTGAATAATGGCCACGGATTTAATCTGCGCCCAGATGGACTTGCCGGTTGTCAGTGCCAGGCGGTGGGCGGAGCGATGGGTGAGGCGGGCCACCAGTGGCGTGTTACCAACCCTGAGTTTCACCAGCGCCACACCGGGGTGTTTCTCGGTGGAAATCTCCTCCACCACGGCGGGCAGGGAATTGACGATGCTGGTGTCATCATGGTGTTGGAGTGACAGGCTGATGTCCCGGGCGAATACCCGCACCCGAACCCGGCTGCCGATGTCATAGCCGCTGTCGCGAAACCAGAGTTCGCCGCCATCGAAGGTCGCTTTTGCCAGTTGCCATTGAGGGTCCCGCTCCGTCACGGTGGCGTCGACTACCGAGCCCACTTCCTCTCCCAGCTTGATGGGGAAATCGAGGCGGGTGAGCGTGTCGTTCAGAGGGCCGCTGGCAACGATTCTCCCATCTTCCATGGCAACCAGGGTGTCGGCCAGTCTTGCTACTTCTTCCGAGGAATGGCTGACGTAGATGATGGGTATATCCAGCTCGGTTTTCAG
>SBGI01000301.1 GCA_006227015.1 Gammaproteobacteria bacterium | reverse complement strand
TACGAAGAATCCGACATCTACATCTACGGGGTGGGCAACCTGCTTACCCATATCGCCCGCTGTTGTAACCCTATTCCCGGGGATCAGATCAGTGGCTACATAACCAGTGGGCGTGGTGTCTCTGTGCACCGCAAGGACTGCGGCAATTTGTTACGGCTGCAAAACACCGAGCCGGAACGTGTCCTTGAAGTGTCCTGGGGAGGTAAGCCGAAACAGGTCTATCCGGTGCGCATCCTCATCGAGTCCTACGACCGTGCTGGCCTGTTGCGGGACATCACCACCATTCTCGACAAGACCGGTCTCAATGTTTTGGCCATGAACACCCGTAGTGATCAAGGTCGCAAGGGGGTCTCGGTGAGAATGGAAATTACTGTGGAAGTCATGAGCTTCGATGAATTGAGTGCGGCCATGTCCCGTCTGCGGCAGGTTCCCAATATCACCAATGTCCATCGCCTGGACGAGGCCTGATGTGACCACGACCGCGTATTCCCTGGAACAGCTGCTTTATCTGATGCGTCGCCTGCGTGACCCTGAGGACGGTTGCCCTTGGGATACTAAGCAAACCTTTGAAACCATTGTGCCCTTTACCCTGGAAGAGGTATACGAGGTCGTCGACACTATTGAGCGGAAGGATTTCAGTCATCTTCGCGAAGAATTGGGCGACCTGCTGTTTCAGGTGGTTTTCTACAGTCAGCTGGGTGAGGAACAGGGGCTCTTTGACTTTAACGGGATTGTTTCGGAGTTGGTGGCCAAACTGGTCAGTCGCCACCCGCATGTATTTCCCCTGGGTACGCTGGATAGCCGCCGCGAGGCCGGAATCGAGCCGGAAGAGGGTAGTATCAAGCAGAATTGGGAATCCCTCAAGCGCAATGAGCGCGAGCAGAAAGGCCACCGTTCCATACTGGATGACATTCCCCATAGCCTGCCGTCCCTGACCAGAGCCCAGAAATTACAGAAAAGAGCTGCCAACCATGGTTTTGACTGGCCGGACAGTCACGGCGTGATGGACAAACTGACTGAGGAAGTGGACGAGCTGCAGGTCGCATTGAGCGAGGGAGAGTCAGAGGCCATAGCGGAAGAGCTGGGCGATGTGCTCTTTACAGTGGTTAATCTATGTCGACATCAGAAGGTAGATGCAGAAACCGCTCTGCGAGCGGCTTCACGCAAATTTGAGAAACGTTTTCAGTTCATCGAACGCTCACTCAACGAGAGTGGTGAAAATATAGACAACTGTTCACTGGAGAGGCTGGATGCCCTATGGGAGAAAGCCAAGCACAGTGACTGAGTTATGGCCCTGAAACCCCCGTAATTGCTTGTGATCAACCCCGTTTATGTGTAAGGTTTCCGGCCTCAACCACCAGTTTGGGTAACTGGCTAATTATAATTTCACCCCAGAACACTGGAGATCTGCAATGCGTATTATTCTCTTGGGCCCCCCGGGTGCCGGTAAAGGTACACAGGCCAAATACATCACTGAAAAATTCGGTATCCCGCAAATTTCCACTGGCGACATGCTGCGCGCTGCGGTTAAGGCCGGTACCGAACTTGGCCTGAAAGCCAAGGATATTATGGCCTCTGGTGGCCTGGTATCTGATGACCTGATCATCGCTCTGGTGAAAGAGCGCATTCAGGAGCCCGATTGTGTAAATGGTTTTCTGTTTGATGGTTTCCCGCGCACCATTCCCCAGGCAGAGGCCCTGCTCAGCGAAGGTGTGACTATCGATAAAGTGATTGAAATTGATGTGGCTGACGATGAAATCGTTTCCCGTCTGAGCGGTCGTCGCGTACACGAAGGTTCCGGTCGTGTTTATCACGTGATTCACAATCCGCCGAAACAGGAAGGTCTCGATGATGTCACCGGAGAGGCACTGATTCAGCGCGAGGATGACAAGGAAGAAACCATCCGCAACCGTCTCTCGGTCTATCACGAACAAACTGAGCCCTTGGTAGGTTTTTACCAGAATCTGGCAAAGACCCAGCCGGGTTCCGCCCCCGCCTATGCCGGTGTTAATGGTATTGGTGCGCTGGCCGATGTTGAAGCCCGCCTGGAAGAAGCTCTGGCCTGAGGCTGACAAGTCATGCAAAATGGGCTCAAAAGAGCCCATTTTTTTTGCCTGCAAATTCTGACAATGAAAAAAACAGCGGTCATCCTGGCCAACCTCGGCACACCCGATTCTCCGACGCCTGAATCAGTTGCCAAATTTCTGAAAAGTTTTCTTTCCGATTCCAGGGTGGTAGAGGCCCCCAGGCTGATCTGGTGGTTTGTTCTGCGGATGATCATCATTCCGTTGCGAAAAAAGAAAGTTGCTCACAGCTATCAACAAATATGGTGGGAGGAGGGCTCGCCACTTCGGGTTATTACCGAACGGCAGGTGGTCGCACTTCAGGAAGAACTGCGAAAAAAGTTTGTCGATAGATCGCCACTGGTTGCTTCCGCCATGACCTATGGGGAGCCGTCATTGGCTACGACAGTTAAGCGTCTGCAGGAAATGGGTGTTGATCAATTCCTGATAGTGCCCATGTACCCCCAGTATTCTGCCTCCACGACTGGAGCCATTTACGATCAGCTGGCGGACATCGTGCGCGGGTCCCGCGATGTACCGGATTTTTCCGTCGTTAAATCATTCCAGAACTACCCCGCCTATATAGAAAATCTGGCAAACAGCATTCGCTCATCATGGGAAAAAAACGGGCGGCACGAAAAGCTGCTGATGTCTTTTCACGGTGTACCGCAGGAATACGTGGATAAAGGAGATCCTTATTATTGCCATTGCCGGGAAACGGCTGAACTCGTTGCCGTTAATTTGGGGTTGGCAGAGGGCGACTGGGCGATGTCATTTCAATCTCGGTTCGGCCCAAAGCAGTGGCTTCAGCCCTACACAGATGAATTGTTAATAAAGTGGGCTTCCGAAGGCGTTCGTTCTGTGGATGTTATCAGTCCGGCCTTCGTGACTGATTGTCTGGAAACACTGGAAGAGTTGGACGTAACTTACCGGCAGGTTTTTACAGATGCCGGTGGCTCTCACTATCAATATATTTCCTGCCTGAATGACAGTTCGGATTTCATTCAAACCCTTGCCGAGATCGTCTCTGACAGATTACTGCCAAGATCCTGATCCTGAAAAAGAACATTTTTTCAAAAATTACAAATATTTTTCAGTCATAACTGGAAAATATCTTTGAATTGAATAAACTTTAAACAAGTTCCTTCGGTCGTTGTTTAGACCATTTT
>SBGI01000084.1 GCA_006227015.1 Gammaproteobacteria bacterium | reverse complement strand
TCTTTCCATCGATTGACGATACCACAGAATAATTCTGCCGTCTTTTCAGCATCATAGGCCGCAGAGTGGGCCTGGCTGTTGGAAAAATCGATCTCAGCTGCTTCGCAGGCTTTGGCCAGTACGGTCTGCCCATAGGCCAGGCCACCAAGCGTTGCAGTATCAAAACAGGAAAAGGGGTGGAAAGGGTTGCGCTTGATGCTGTTGCGTTCTACCGCAGCATTGATAAACCCGAGGTCAAAGTGGGCATTGTGAGCCACCATGACAGCCCGGCTGCAGTGAGCCTCCTTGACGGCATTGCGAATGGGCAAAAACAGCTGTCTCAGGGCTTCGTCTTCTTCCAGTGCCAGCCGGTAGGGGTCATCGAGGTCGATGCCGGTAATATCCAGGGCAGCCTGTTCAATGTTAGCGCCTTCAAATGGCAATACCGAGTGGCAGATGGTTTCAAAAGGTTGAAGTTGGCCGTCATCGTCCATGGTGAGGGTGACGGCGGCAACTTCCAGCAGTGCATCAGTGCTTGAGTTAAAGCCCCCGGTCTCTACATCAATAACTACTGGCAGAAAGCCGCGGAAGCGGTAGGAAATGGGTGGATGTTCCATCAGATTACTCGCCACTGACGATATTCGCCGCCGCCCAGTGGGGTCAGGGTGTCGCCGGCAAATGGCAGGTAGGCAGGGCTTTGCCAGGGTGATTTTTCCAGCGTGATGGTATCGGTATTGCGCGGCAGGCCGTAAAAGTCGGCACCGTAATGACTGGCAAAGGCTTCCAGTTTGTCCAGCGCGCCGGCCTGTTCAAAGGCTTCTGCATACAATTCCAGGGCGGCATGATTGGAGTAGCAACCGGCACAACCGCAGGCGTTCTCCTTGCGGTGTGTGGCATGGGGCGCGGAATCGGTGCCGAGGAAAAATTTTGGATTACCGCTGGTAGCTGCGGCGATCAGCGCCTGCTGGTGTTGCTGGCGTTTCAGAATGGGCAGGCAATAGTAGTGGGGCTTAATGCCACCGGCCAGCATCTGGTTGCGGTTGAATAATAGGTGTTGCGGGGTAATGGTGGCGGCCACATTGGCGGAGGCTTCGCCGACAAACTGGGCACCCTGGCTGGTGGTGATGTGCTCCAGAACAATTTTCAGGCCGGGAAAAGCTGTTGTCAGTTTGCCGAGATGACGGTCGATAAACTCGGCTTCGCGGTCAAAGATATCCACCTCGCTATCGGTGACTTCTCCGTGCAGCAGTAGCGGCAGGCCCACCTTTTCCATACTTTCCAGAACCGGATAAATGTTGTTGAGGTCGGTGACCCCTGAATCCGAATTGGTGGTGGCGCCGGCAGGGTAGTATTTGCAGGCGAACACTATGCCGGATGCTTTGGCCTGGATAATCTCTTCCGCGGTGGTGTTGTCTGTCAGGTAAAGCACCATAAGCGGTTCCCATTTGCTCTGCGGGGGTCGATGCTCAAGGATGCGTTCGCGGTAAGCCAGGGCCTGTTCCGTGTTGAGTACCGGTGGTACCAGGTTGGGCATAACAATGGCGCGACCAAAATAGCGGGCGGCATCCGGAACTGTAAAGGGCAGTGCATCGCCATCACGCAGGTGCACATGCCAGTCGTCAGGGCGAGTCATGGAGAATCGGGTCATGGGAACTATCGGCAACAATTGGTTGGTAAATGCTACCGGAAACACTGCTTGCTTGATAGTCGCGGCTGGAGTTTGGTCGATGTTGGCGATATTCATCCCCGCTGTTTACTGTGAAACTGTCGTCTGAGCCATTAGAATATCCGCCCAGTTTTTACGTCAATTTTCCAATCAGGAGATAAGTGGTGTCCGACATCAAAAAAGTAGTGCTTGCCTATTCAGGTGGGCTTGATACCTCAGTGATTGTTCGCTGGCTGCAGGAAACCTATGAATGTGAAGTGGTGACCTTTACTGCAGACATTGGCCAGGGCGAAGAAGTGGAGCCCGCTCGTGCCAAGGCGGCGGGTCTGGGTGTGAAGGAGATATATGTCGACGACCTGCGCGAGGAGTTTGTTCGGGATTACGTTTTTCCAATGTTCCGCGCCAACACTATCTATGAGGGGGAGTACCTGCTGGGTACATCTATTGCCCGGCCGCTGATTGCCAAACGCCTGATAGAGATTGCCAATGAAACCGGTGCCGACGCCATCTCCCACGGTGCAACGGGTAAGGGTAACGACCAGGTGCGCTTTGAACTGGGCGCTTATGCCCTGAAACCTGGCATCAAAGTGATCGCACCCTGGCGCGAGTGGGATCTCAACTCACGTGAAAAGCTGATGGCGTACTGTGAAGAGCACAATATTCCGGTAGATTTTTCCAATAAGAAGAAAAAATCCCCCTACTCCATGGACGCCAACCTGCTGCACATTTCCTATGAAGGCGGCAACCTCGAGGACCCCTGGTGGGAAGCGGAGGAAGATATGTGGCGTTGGAGCGTGTCCCCGGAAGCGGCGCCAGATCAGCCCACCTATATAGAATTAACCTATGAGAAGGGCGACATCGTGGCCATTGACGGCAAGCCAATGTCACCGGCAACGGTGCTGGCACACCTCAATAAGGTGGGTGGTGAAAATGGTATCGGTCGTCTCGACCTGGTGGAGAACCGCTACGTTGGCATGAAGTCCCGCGGTTGCTATGAAACTCCTGGTGGTACCATCATGCTGAAGGCACATCGGGCGATCGAGTCCCTGACGCTGGATCGTGAAGTAGCCCATTTAAAAGACTCATTAATGCCAAAATATGCAGAAATGGTCTATAACGGTTACTGGTGGTCTCCTGAACGCAAGATGATGCAGACGATGATTGATGAGTCACAGGATGTGGTGAACGGCAAAGTAAGGCTGAAGCTCTACAAGGGCAATGTCATTGTTGCCGGCCGTCAATCGGATGACAGTCTGTTTGACGAAAAGATCGCCACGTTTGAAGACGATGCCGGGGCCTACAATCAAAAAGATGCAGAGGGCTTTATCAAGCTCAATGCATTGCGCTTGAGAATTGCCGCCAACAAAAATCGCAAGTTGGGTTAGCGTCGACCGGTCAGACTTGACGCAAATCAATACCGGCAACTGACACATAGGAAATAATACTCAAGGGGTAGAAGTGGGGAGCCTGACTCTGCCCCTGAGTTCCAACTAAACGGACGAACTACGAGAAAATCCAATGAGTAGCAATGTCACGACTGCCGGTGATCAGCCGGTCTACAACACCAAGGTGGTGAAGCAATTTGCCATCA
>SBGI01000149.1 GCA_006227015.1 Gammaproteobacteria bacterium | reverse complement strand
GTGTCAATCTCGCCCTGACGGAAGAGCGCTACCCGGAGTTGCAGTTCCGCGCTACCCGGGAATTGTAAATCGTCTCCACAGGTTCACTATACTGAGCGGAAGGTGTTTTCTGCGGAGCTGATAGTGAACCCGGTATTCCCCCGACTGACGCATATTGCGATGCATGTGGAAGACATGGATGCCTGCGTTGCTTTCTATCAATACTACTGTGATATGTCGATCTGTCATGAGCGCAACAGTGGCCAGCAGCGTATTGTCTGGCTGGCAGAGGCGGGCCGCGAAGAGGACTTTATTTTCGTTCTGATGGACGGTGGTCGCGATCTGGAACTGCCGAATAACGACTATCGTCACTTTGGTTTTGCCATGTCCAGCCGGGCCGCGGTGGATGGGGTGGCACAGCGGGCTGCAGCTCGTGGCGAACTGGTTTGGCCACCCCGCGACGAACCCTACCCGGTCGGTTACTACTGTGGGTTGCGAGACCCCAATGGTAACTATGTGGAATTCAGTTACGGTCAGCCTTTGGGCCCGGGTGCGCGGCAAGAATAGTTTGCCCGCCAGCGGCTGTTGTAATAGTCTGACCTCACCTGCCAGGTGGAGAAAACCATGGATAACCGTCGCAAAACGGTCGTCGTCAACGGTCGCTTTCAATATCAGTATGCGCTGGTTGCCGCTGCCGCTTCGGTGCTGTTAATCAATCTGTTTATCATCATCAATACTTTGCTGCCCGATTACCGGGGTTTTCTGCTCAATGGTTGGCACACAATTATCGTGGCAGTTGTCGAGATCTTCCTGATCGCCGGTGTCTGGTGGGGGAGCCTGATTGCCAGCCACCGAATCGCCGGTCCGCTCTATGTCATGGTGCGGGAAATAGAGTCCATCTCGGAAGGGGACTTTACTGCCCGAGTGAATCTGCGCCGCTACGATATGTTTCAACCGGAAGCTGATGCCATCAACCAGAGTATGGAAATACTGCAGAAGCGAATCGACCGGATTAAGGCAATTGTCGATGAAATCGAGAAGCAGCCCGGAGGCTACGCACCGGCGACCCCCGATCATCTCGCTCGCCTGAGAGCAGAGCTTGAACAGTTCAAAACCTCATAAGTTCCATACCGCCTAGGGCCAGCCGGGCCCTGGTTTAGCGCTAGCCACGGGTTGTACACCATTGCCTGATCCCGCTGTCTTTCTGTTGCTCGTTGTCATCGCCTTTGCGGCAGGGTTTATTTCGTCCATTGCCGGTGCTGGCGGTGTGTTGACTTTGCCGGCACTGCTCTGGGCAGGATTGCCACCGATCACTGCGCTGGCCACCAATAAGGTGCAGAGCACCCTGGGTACGCTGTCCTCTACCTGGAATTTCTTTCGCAAAGGTCATCTCGACCTCAAGCCATTATTGCCGTCCATGGCCACAGCGTTGGTCGGTTCCTGTCTGGGCACCTGGACAGTTCAGCAGGTGGGGAACGACTTACTGGCCACCCTGATTCCGATGCTGCTAATCGCCATTGGGCTGTATTTCCTGGTGTCGCCCCGTATCAGTGATGATCACCGCGAACCGCGAATTTCATCCCTGCAGTTTGCCCTTACCGCTGCACCCCTGATGGGTTTTTACGGCGGTTTTTTTGGTCCCGGCATGGGCTCCATCTTTCCGTTCCTGATGGTATGGATGATGGGTTATGGTCTGCGTAAAGCCACGGCACAAACCAAAGCCATGGTGTTGTCGGTGAACGGCGTGTCTGCCACGATTTTTATTCTCGGTGGGCATGTGATCTGGTCACTGGCTATCGCCATGTCGCTGGCACAGATTGTCGGCGCCAGACTGGGCTCAAACCTGGTCATCAGTCGTGGCGGGGCATTGGTACAGCCGGTAATTATTGTTGTAACTCTGGTGGTTGCTTTGAAACTGTTGATTGCGCCATGACATTTTTACTTACCCTGTTGATGACATTCATCGTAGTACTTGTGGCGACCGTTGTTTTCGTGCGCGTCGGCTCACCGGTGTATCAGTTGAAGAAACATAATGTCGAGGCGCTGCTGACCATGGTGGTGCAGGGCGAGGCGACCGAAAACGACTGGCATGTATTTTTGGGTGTACCGATCAGACATAATGAGCAGCTTGAAGCCCTGCGGCTGAAATGTTGCGAGATCAGCGAGCGCGAGTACATCGGTGGCAGCGGAATGCTGCTCACGGCAAAGGGAATTGATGAAGTTCGACAATTGCTGCTGGAACTACAAGGAGACGAGGAATGAATAGGGAAACCTCACCCATGGCCCGGGGGATCATAATTGCCGCAGCATTCGTGGTGGTAGTGGCTGGGCTGAAAGCCGCAGAAACCCTGCTGGTGCCATTCCTGCTATCCGTCTTTATCGCCCTGATTTTTTCCCCGCTGCTGGCGAAGTTGAAAGAGCTGCGGGTGCCGGGCGGGCTGGCTATCTGCTTGATTATTGGCCTGGTGGTGCTGGTCGGATGGTTGATTGGCATCCTCGTCGGCGCTTCGATCAATGATTTCCGCCAAAACCTGCCTCAATACCAGGAGCGGTTGCAAACCATGAGCGTCGGGGTGCTGAACTGGATGAATGAGCGGGGTATCACTCTCGACATGGAGCAGATGCGGCAAAGTTTTGACCCGGGCAAGGTCATGCAGCTGGCGGGAAATACCCTGAGTTCCTTTGGCAATGTCATGACCAATGCTTTCATGATTCTGCTGACGGTGGTGTTTATTCTCGCCGAGGAAATCGGTTTCAGTGAAAAACTGCAGTCGGCTCGCAAGGACAACGGTTCCACCGGCGAGGCGTTGCAGCGCTTCACCCAGAGCGTCAACAGTTACCTTGGTATCAAATCGCTGCTCAGCCTTCTCACCGGGGTGCTGGTGATGATCTGGCTGTGGTTTCTGGATGTGGACTACCCGGTGATGTGGGGACTGCTCGCATTCCTGCTCAATTTTGTGCCGACCATCGGTTCCATTATTGCTGCCGTCCCGGCCGTGCTGCTGGCGCTGATTCAGTTGGGTCCGCTGGTGGCGGGTTTGACGGCCGCTGGTTATCTGGTGGTCAACGTGGTGGTGGGCAATGGCCTGGAACCGAAGTTGATGGGCAAAGGGCTTAACCTGTCACCGCTGGTGGTGTTCCTGTCATTGGTCTTCTGGGGTTGGGTGCTTGGCCCGGTGGGAATGCTGTTATCCATTCCCCTGACCATTATGGTCAAGATTGCCCTGGAGAATCACGAAGAAACCTACTGGCTGGGGATAATGCTGGGGGC
>SBGI01000002.1 GCA_006227015.1 Gammaproteobacteria bacterium | reverse complement strand
CAGCGTGTGGGTATCGCCCGTGCGTTGACCTCCAACTCGGCGGTGATGCTGATGGACGAAGCCTTTTCTGCACTCGATCCGCTGATCCGTACCGACATGCAGGACCTGCTGTTGGAGCTACAGAAAGAGCTGCACAAAACCATCATCTTCATCAGCCACGACCTGGATGAAGCCCTGAAACTGGCAGACCACCTGGTGATCCTGAAAGACGGCGAAGTGGTGCAGCAGGGAGAGCCACAGCACATCCTGCTCAACCCGTCCGATCCGTATATCGAAGATTTTGTTAGCGACATCAACCGCGCCCGCGTACTGCGTGTCCGCTCGGTAATGCGTCCGCTGTCTGACAGCACTGCCGCCCACGCCGGTACCGTCGATTACAACGACACGCTCGAAGATGTGATATCCCACTCTGACGGTGACACCAGCAAAGTTTATTTGGTGAAGAACGGTACCGAAGCGGTCGGCACCATCTGCATGAAAGATCTGGTACGCGCATTGGTACCGCGCGCCCCATCCGAAGAAGGTGTGCGTAGCCAGGTCAACGCAGCTTAATTCAACAACAAAAACAAATACAAAGTTAAAGGTGTAACGAATGAACGTATCTCTTGCTGGAAAGCGAGTAGTGATCACCGCCGGTGGCGCAGGTATGGGGCGAGCCACTGCACTGGCTATGCACAAACTGGGTGCAACCGTATTTACCTGCGACGTAAATGAGGCTGCGCTGGCAAGCCTGCCCGACGAGATCACCACTTTTGTTTGTGACGTATCCGATCCGGCGCAGGTAGATGCCATGTTCGATCAGATCCTACCGGACGGCCTGGATATTCTGGTGAACAACGCGGGCATCGGCGGCCCAACGGCTCCGATCGAAGATGTGAGCAATGACGAATGGCGTCAGTGCATGGGCGTATGCATCGACGGCCAGTTCTACTGCGCACGCCGTGCGGTGCCGGTGTTTAAGCAACAACAGTCGGGTGTAATCATCAATCTGGTGTCCGCTGCGGGCATCCTGGGCTTTCCAAACCGTAGCCCGTACGTCGCAGCCAAATGGGCGGTTACCGGCCTGACTAAAACTCTGGCGATGGAATTGGGCCCGGACAACATCCGCGTAAACGGAATCGTGCCGGGTAATGTGAACGGCGAGCGTATGGAGCGCATCATCAAAGCCCATGCAGAAGCGGAAGATATCGATCCAGAAGAGGTTCGCCGCCTCTACGCCATCGGCACCTCAATGCAGTGCTACGTCGATCCGGAGGAGATCGCTGATATGATCTGCTTCCTCTGCTCCGACTACAGCCGCAACGTATCTGGCCAGATCGTTGGTGTGGATGGCTTTACCGAAACGCTGTATCCGCGTACTTAACCCCGCCTTCATCAACAACGTCATGTCCAGAACCCGGCGACCTGCTGGGTTCTTTTCTCTTCACAGCCCGCAATCTGAAAACCTGTCTTATCCTGATAGAAAAGCCACGGAGCTTAATCATTGGAGGCAACCATGAACGATAAGACTCGTATTCTAACCAACGCCGATATTGCCGAAATAACCATCGCACCGCCTCCGGGACATCTGCACCTGCGCACCACCATCAAACTGAGATCAGGCGAAGAGATCGTGCTGCAGGAAGCAACTGTAGCGAACTTGGTGCGGGCGTATGTGGGAATCAAGACCCATCCCCAGAAGGCAAGCTGTCGATTGGTGGTGCGTGAATTGACGAAGGATGAAATGAAGAAAGGCTTTGCGGCTTGGCAGCTGCTTGAGGAATAAAACAGCGACCAAGATATATGGCAAAGCCTAGATTTATTTTATGAAATGCTCACGGATTATTAGTCCTATATTAGAGCCAGCTTTACAGATTTTCTAATTACCATCCAGAAGATTTATCGCATCAATAATTTCGAGAGCAGCATTAATCAGTTCATCAGCTTGCTGATCTGTTAAAGATTTACCTCGATGGGAATCAACTTCGTTGATGAACGAGCCTAATTTGTTTACCGCAGAGTTATAGTCTTTTTTATCTGCATCTTCGAGTACGCTAGCAGCACCTTGCAACTTAGAATCAAAACTGTTCATGTTCCCCGATTGATAGTTATATGACATAACTTTGTAGATCAGGGCATTGAGTAGCTCCGATACGGTAGACATCCTGTCAACCAAAACGATTTCTTGCAAAACACCCATTATTTTCGGAGAGGTATGGGATGCTCCCCACCTAATTTCTATCCGATTACTGATGGCAGGATCCTGAAAATCAATTAATGGGGGTTCAAGTGGTAGGCTGGTTGACTCAAAAATAGTGTTATCTGTGCTTGAGAAGCTAAAACCTGCATAATGTATTTCAAGCTCATCAACTTGAGGGGACGATATGCTATAACTGTTAAAGAAATAGCCATCACGATAGATCATCTGCCCATCACCTCCAGCCACAGCCCAGTCATTAATCACTGCGATACCGCCCGAATTAGCAGTGAATTTAAAATCGCCTAACTCGAATATCCCTCCCAACACGGCATTATTATATCTTCCCAGATATTCTTTTGGATCCGAATCAATAACATTAGAATCAAATGTATAGGTAATTTCTATTGGCGCACCAATTTCAATTGACGAACCCGATAATTCAGGAGCCACACTTTCAACATAACCTACAGCTTTAAAAGCGATTATTTCTGCATACAGCGATGAGGAAAAGCCAAACAACACAAGTGCTAAAGAGGCTTTCTTAACCGTTTGGGATAATGAAAAGTTTTTCATGGTACATACTCCTTTATGCTTAGCAAAAAAGAGCCGTACTACTCACTCCGCGGACTCGTTCGTAAAAAGGTTATGCAACAGCAACTAACCTTACGCACACGACTTTGATATAGCTAAAGACTTGCCAGATGGGGAATAAGATCAGTCCAAAGCCTGAAGTTTTTGATCATGAAAAGCAGGATAGACACTCAGCTCGGAAAAATCCAAATATAGTTATTGCAAGAAGGGGAGAATTGCCGGAGTCCAGTCGAGTATGAAGCAATGACGGCGTAAGCAGATGTGGTGTCCACTTTTTCGGGGGAAGATCAGACACCTGCATCTACTACCACGATTAAGCTGAAATCAGGCGAAGAGATCGTGCTGCAGGAAGCCATAGTCGCAAACCTGGTGCGGGCGTATGTTGGCATCAAAACCCATCCCCAGAAGACAAGCTGCAGGATAATTGGGCAGGAATTGACGAAGGATGAAATGAAGAAAGGCTTCGCACCCTGGCAGCTGCTTGAGGATTGAG
>SBGI01000233.1 GCA_006227015.1 Gammaproteobacteria bacterium | reverse complement strand
TGGTCAAGAACGCCGACCTGCCCGACGAGGCGCTGTTCAAGGATCAGCTGTCGGGTCGTTTTCTGAAAGACCGGCAGTTGCTCCCCGTCAGCGTGTCCGAGCAACAACTGGACCTGGCCATGGCCGATCCCACCGATAGTTACGCCCTTGATGCCATCGCCATGGCCACAGGCCTTGATGTACAGCCCTGCGTTTCCGTAGGTTCCGAGCTGCAAAAATGTATAGCCCGCCTGTACCTGGATGAACAGGGCAAGGACGGCGGACAGGAGACATCGGAGCAGGCCGTGTTTACCGAGCACGATGTGGAGCAACTGCGGGATATGGCCAGCGAGGCGCCCGTCATACGACTGGTTAACCAGTTGATCCAGCGCGCCGTGGATGCCCGGGCATCGGACATCCATGTCGAACCCTTCGAAAACCAGTTAAAAGTGCGCTACCGCATTGATGGTGTGTTGCGCGATGAGGCTTCACCCTCCCAACAAATGGGACCGGCGGTGATTTCCCGCGTGAAGATTATGGCCAACCTGGATATTGCCGAGCGGCGCTTGCCCCAGGATGGCAGAATTAATGTACGTATCCAGGGCCAGGAGCTGGATATCCGGGTTTCCACGATCCCCACCATGTACGGCGAAAGCGTTGTCATGCGTTTGCTGCATCGCGAGACGGTGGCACTGGATTTTCCGGTACTCGGGTTCAGCGACTCCTTGCGCCAGCGTCTCAAACAGTCGCTGGATATGCCCCATGGCATGATCCTCGTAACCGGCCCCACCGGTAGCGGTAAAACCACCACCCTGTACACGGCACTCAGTAGCCTCAATACCGAAGAGCGTAAGGTGATTACTGTGGAAGACCCGGTGGAATATAACCTGGAGGGGATTAACCAGATACAGGTGAATCCCTCCATCGGCCTCAGTTTCGCCAGTGCGCTCCGTTCCATCGTGCGTCAGGACCCGGACGTTATCATGGTGGGTGAGATGCGCGATCTGGAAACGGCGCGAATTTGTATTCAGTCGGCGCTCACCGGACACCTGGTGTTGTCCACCCTGCACACCAATGACGCCGCCAGCAGCATTACCCGTTTGCTGGAAATGGGTGTGGAAGACTACCTGCTCAACTCTACCCTCAACACTGTATTGGCCCAGCGTCTGGTGCGGGTGCTCTGTGAGCATTGCCGGGAAGCCTACAAGCCTAGCGAAGGGGTGATTAGAGAGTTCGGTTTGGACAAGCTTACTGAGGGTGAGATCCAGCTTTATCGCCCCAAGGGCTGCGAACACTGTGGCGGCACCGGCTATCGTGGTCGGGTCAGTATCATCGAGCTCTTGCCCATGACCGATACCATTCGCGAGCTGGTGTTGCAGCACGCCGGAGCCGGAAAAATTGAGCAGGCTGCCCGCGAAGCCGGAATGCACACCATGTTTGAAGACGGTTGCCTGAAGGCCCTGCAAGGCACGACCACCATTGAAGAAGTGGTGCGTGTGACACAGGAGGCCTGAGTTTGCCGGTTTTCCAGTACAAAGCAGTTAACAATCAGGGTGAAGTAAAAACCGGTAGCCTGTCTGCTGGTACCCAGCAGGAAGTGATCGCCCGATTGCAGACTATGGGCCTGATTCCTATCAGCGCGGAACAGGCAGGGGCCGCTTTAACTGCCAAACCCAGTGCCCGCCGATTCCGGAAAAACCGTCTGGGAACGGCAGAAATTGCCGACTTCACCCGCCAGCTTTCCATTCTGGTCGGGGCGGGTCTGCCGCTGGACCGTGCGCTGGATATTATCCGGCAGGTGTCGTCGATGCCGGTAATGGTTGAGTTGATGGAGGACATCCAGTCTGGCGTGCGTGGCGGCGAACCTTTGTCCAAGGCGCTGCAGGGCCATCCCAAGTACTTTTCCAGTTTCTACATCAATTTTATTCGCTCGGCAGAAATTTCCGGCAACCTGGCCGAGAGCCTTGATGATTTGTCCCGCTATATGGAGAAATCACAGGCGCTCAAAAGCCAGTTGCTGTCTGCCATGATTTACCCAGTTATTCTGGTCAGTGTGACCCTGCTATCGCTGGGGATTATCGTCACCTATGTGTTGCCGGAATTCTCCAAGCTGTTTGAAGATATGAACGCAGCGTTGCCCGCCAGTACGGCGTTTGTTCTGGGAGCAGCCAATGCCGCCCGAAGTTACGGGCTGTTTGTTATCACCGCTATTGTAATACTGGTGCTGTACCTGCGAAGTCGCAGCCGCGATCCCGCCTGGCGGTTGCGCTGGGATGGCCGCATCCTGTCCACCGCATTGTTGGGAGATCTGGTAAAAAAGGTCGAGATGGCTCGGCTCAGCCGTAGTCTCGGCACGCTGTTGAAAGGTGGAGTGCCACTGCTGACAGCGCTGAATATTGCCCGTGAAAGCCTTCAGAATAGGGTGATGTCCAGCCGTTTACAGGACGTTGCTGCCAGTCTGCAGGAAGGCTCCGGTTTGGCGGGTCCATTGTTGGAAACAGGGGTTTTTCCGGAGTTTGCCCTGCAGATGATCCAGGTGGGCGAGGAAACGGGCAAGCTGGACAAAATGCTGATCAAAGTGGCGGATATCTACGATGGTGAGGTGGCCACGGCGACACAGCGCATGCTGTCGGTGATGGAGCCGCTATTAATTATCGGGTTGGGTCTGGTGATCGGCGGCATCATTATGTCGATATTGGTGGCTATTCTCAGCATCAACGAATTACCCGTGTAAAAACAACATATTGGGGGATAAAGGATGTATCGTAAAAATCGCGGTTTTACCTTGCTTGAACTACTGGTTGTACTGGTAATCCTGGGTTTGCTGGCCAGCCTGGTAGGGCCACAGGTGTTGAAGCAGGTGGGCAGCTCAAAGGGTAAGGCTGCTGCCTTACAGATCCAGGAGTTTGGTACTGCACTGGACTTGTTCAAATTGGAGGTGGGGCGCTATCCCACTAGTCAGGAAGGCTTGGAAGCTTTAATCAGCAAGCCGTCCAATGCCCGTTTCTGGAATGGGCCTTACCTGAAGAAAAAAATCGTTCGTGACGATCCCTGGGGTAACGCCTATGTCTATCGTGCCCCAGGGGATCACGGTGAGTACGATCTGTACTCTCTGGGCGCTGACGGTAGGGAAGGGGGCGAAGGTGACGACAGCGACGTGGTCAGCTGGGAATAATTGCTGAATCCCCTACGTAACAGGCACTCCGTCATGGATCATCAGTTTCGCAGGATCAAGGGATTCACGCTGCTGGAGCTGATTGTGGTGTTGTTTCTGGTGACCTTGAC
>SBGI01000143.1 GCA_006227015.1 Gammaproteobacteria bacterium | reverse complement strand
CAGCGACCCGTTGCAGGTAGGCGGCTTCGGCCTGGGCGCCCAGTGCCAGTGAAAAAATAGCCGCCGCGAGCGGGGCGGGATGGAAGCGTTTTTTCATGGTTGTTTCTCCGTAAGGGGTGGACTCACCGTGTTCCGTAAACTGAGGTGCTAGGGAAATTAGCGAGGCAAGATGACCAACTGATGTCAGTTTTTTTAATACTCTTAACAAGTTACCTGAACTTGTCAGTTCAACCGGTCGTGTTGAAAAACCGATCTGGCAAAAATCCTTTTCCGAAAATATGTTTGAAGGGTATTTTTTCGGATATCAAAAAACCGGTATTCCATTGCGGAATACCGGTTTCGGGATCGTCCGTTACTTCAGTTTGAAGCCGGTGATCAACAGGATGTCGTCGGTGCCGTAGTCGTCGACATCCGCCATGGCATCGTCGTCGGAGTGCTGGATGGACAACAGCGCGGACTGGCCATCGCCGAGGAAGCCGAAGCCGGTGGGTTCAGCGCTCTGGTCTTTCACGGACAGTACCTTCACGCAGCCATCGGTTTTGATGTCACGGTCCTGACCGTCAGGCAGGCAGGCGAAAATATCGCCGTTGTCGTGGTCTTCGATGACATACAGGTTGCCGCTGTAGGGCTGGAACGCCAGGTTATCAACAGAGTTGAAATCCTCATCGCCTTCCACAAAGCGATTGACCACCACACTGCGGGGATTTTCTCCCAGCATCAGCGGGTCGGCGTCGACGCCACAGATCACTTCGCCGTAGTTCTTGGCGCCTTCATTTCCGGTGTTGGTCCAGCAGAAGCGCACACCTTCTCCTTCGAAGGTGGGGTCCTTGTGCAGATCTTCCGGGCGGTAGTAACCGGTGGCGCCAGCTGCGTCGGCATCGTCGCGGGCATTGGCGGCACTTACCGCAATCCATGCAGCGTTGCCGATTTCACAACCCTGACCAAACTGCTGTTTATTGTTCACGCAGGATACCTGCATGGCGTAAACGTCCCCTGCGGCAAATGGTGACAGGGCCAGATCGGCGATTTCACCACCGGCGTGGGGTACAGCGGGAACAAATTTGAAGATCGCGCCGCCATCCTTGTCGGCAGTGCCGCTGCCGGGACGCAGTTCATCGCCGCCGATCACCACGCCTTCATCGGTCACGGTCAGGCCTTCCCAGGCCATGGTGGGCAGCGCGTCGCGCTTGACGATATTGGTCGAGGGGTTGTTGTTCTCGTCAACGATGACGCCGCTGGCGCGGTCCAGCACGGTCTGGTTGTCAGTGCTGAGCGGATCGATCAGCTCGTAGCCCTGGCCGTCGTCAGTCTCCTCGGTGGCCAGCACGGTGCCCCAGGAGGTGGTGCGGATGCCGTCACAGCGGTCCATGCCGCGCAGGATGGTTTCAACGGCGCCGGTGACCAGGTCGATACGCTGGATGGAGGGATTGTACTTGGCAATGCCGGAGGGCAGTGTGGTGCCCAGTTCTTCGCGACCGCCTTCAATACAGAAAATGGCGTGGGTCGGAGCTTCCTCGTTGGGCCAGAGGGCAAACATATCGGCCTTGTCGCCGGCTTCACGGGTGAGGATAGTTGCTTGCAGGCCATCGGCCAGCAGGATCAGGTCATCGGCGTTCTGACCGGGTTCGCGGGATACATGGCCATCAAATGAAGCCTCCAGCGGCTGGTTAAAGCCGAACAGTTTTTCCGACTGGGCGTTCAACAGGTGCTGAACCTTCATGCCGAAATCCATGGGGGCATGGTCGGCGGCGATAGCGGCACCGGCAACGGCAGTGCAGATGGCCACGGGCAACAGTTTCTTGTACATCGGGCAATTCCTCTGAGGATAACGAAGTTGACCCCGCTGGCGGTGGGGCTGCCAGGAGGCGGGCGAACTCAGGGTAGTGCCTGTTTGTGAAGAAATTACGATCAAAAAATGAACGTTTTCTTGCGGAAAATTGACAAGTGTTAACGGTGTTTCAAGCAGATTTTTCTAACGTGCTGAATTAATAGAGCATGAGGAGATATCGATGCGCGTGTATGAAACTATCGGGATAAACCATTTCTTCATTTTCTGGGAGAAGGGTTTACACAAAACGCGGTTAATTTTACTGTCTTTCTGGGGCAATTATTCTGATTCCAGGGAGGATGTGTGCGCTCGAGAGGTGTGATTTCAAAGTGGAATGATGACCGTGGCTTCGGTTTTATCATGCCAGATGGTGGCAGCGGAGAAGTCTTTGTCCATATCAAGTCTTTCAGGCATCAATACAAGAGGCCACGGATAAACGATGGCGTGGTTTTCGAGATTCAATCTGGTGCTGATGGCAAGCGAAGGGCGATCGACGTAGCTTTCACCTGTGGAAGAACTTTATCCGATCACAGATCTGTTAAAACCATCCTTGCTTTGGGGCTGGTGTGCAGTGTCTTATCCGCCATTTTTGTTCTTGGGGAAAAAAACATTTTTCCTGCCGGGGTATTCTGGTTCTATGTATTGGCCAGTTTTGTTACGTTTTGTGTTTACGCTTTCGACAAGTCTGCCGCTAAAAACGATCGTGGGAGAGTTTCCGAAAATTCATTGCATCTGTTGGAACTGGCGGGTGGCTGGCCCGGTGCGCTGGTAGCACAGCGTCTATTGCGCCATAAATCCATCAAGTACTCATACCAGATGCTGTATTGGCTGTGTGTTGTCGGAAATATTCTGCTACTGGCTTGGCTCGTGAGAACGGGTCACCTCGATGAGCTGGTACGTGCTATAAAGATATAGCTACTGAAATCACAAAGAACGCCGTCTGTTTCTATGTCATGGTTTCGCTGCTTTAACAGAGAGAATTGCGAGGGTTATATGGGAAACATCTATAGCGGCAGAGCAAAGTCCCCCTTCGGAGAACTTTGGCTGATCTGGGACGATTCCGGCATCCGCGAAGTCAGCTTTGACAAACTCCTGCCCCGGGCGGATGTCGGTGCATCCGCTCCTCTGCAGGACGACGCCCGGGCCGATCAGTTGCTGAAGGAGCTGTTGCACGCATCTCCCCTCAGAATGGACTGTTTCAGTCTGGCCGGTACTCCGTTTCAACGGCAGGTGTGGACCCGGCTGCTGGCCATCCCCCCAGGTGCGGTGACAACCTATCAGGCGTTGGCGAACGATATCGGTAGACCAAAGGCTGTGCGGGCAGTGGCCAATGCCGTTGGTGCGAACCCGATTGCCTGGCTGATCCCCTGTCACCGGGTTATTCGCAGCGACGGCGGGCTTGGGGGGTACCGCTGGGGTGTCGAACGCAAACGGGC
>SBGI01000051.1 GCA_006227015.1 Gammaproteobacteria bacterium | reverse complement strand
GAGATATCGCTGCTGTGGGTGCCGAGCAATTGGCACTGGCCATGGCTGAAGTCTACCAGTGCAGCATCTATAGAGTCTGCGCTGGTGCCCGACATAAGGCCTATGTAGAGTTCGGCGTCGGGCATCTAGCTTATTGAGTGCTGGTGCTTTGCTGGTCCTTTTCGGTCAGCATGGCCAATTGCGTGGACTGTTTGTGCAAAGCGAGCTGATTGGACAGCGAGGCTGTAGCAGTATTGAAGTTGCTGCGCTCGGCATCATCAATGGGGAGTGCCTGCGGAAGCGATACGGTGCGAGGGTTCTGGTGGACCCCGTTGACCAGAAATTCATAGTGCAAATGTGGACCGGTGGCGTAGCCGGTGGAGCCGACTGTACCGATTACCTGACGCTGACGCACGGTTTGGCCGTTTTTGACTGCACGCTTGTTCAGGTGCAGGTATTTGGTGGTGTAGCGTTGGCCGTGCTGAATAAAGACGTAGTTGCCGTTGGCTTTGCTGTAGCCGGCACCGATGACCTTGCCATCTCCGGCGGAGAACACCGGTGTTCCCCGAGGTGCAGCATAATCGACGCCGCGGTGTGCACGAATACTCTTGTGAATGGGGTGCTTGCGGCGCAAATTGAAGTTTGAGCTGATACGGGTGAAGTCCAGTGGTGCACGCAGGAATGCCTTACGCATGCTCAGGCCTTCCGGTGTGAAATAATTGGCCTTGCCCTGACTGTCAACATAGCGAACAGCCTTGAAGGTGCGGCCCTGGTTGGTAAATTCAGCTGCGAGGATGTTGCCACTGCCAATTTTTTCACCGTCCAGGAATTTCTCTTCAAAGAGTATTGCAAAGTGATCGCCCTTGCGGATGTCCAGCGCGAAATCCACATCCCAGCCAAAAATGTTGGCAACTTCCATAATCAGATTGTGTGGCAGCTGTGCTCTCTCGCCGGCCAGGAACAGAGAATCTTCAATGGTTGACTCCCGGTATGCTGTGGTGATTTCTGGTTCGCGGATAATGTGCTCGGCGACATAGGTGGAATTATCATCGTCTGCCGATTTGAAAATGTAGCTTTCCAGCCGGGATTTGGTGTATTTCAGTTGGGCCAGAGTGCCGTTTTCAGCGAAGCCGAATCGCAGCTCTTCTCCTGGCCTCATGTTGCTGAGAGGTTTGGCGAGTGGAGAGGATGACATCAGTCGATGCACATCGGCAGCTCCCAGCAACACGCGTTTAAAAATAGCGGTCAGGTTGTCACCACTTCTCACGATCTGTTTTTTCCAGGTGAAGGTTTCTTCAGGCTCTACTGCCGGTGAGGCTGCCAGTTGTTCGGGTGCAGTTGGCTTCTGGATGCTTTGTGTTTCTGCGTTTGTCAGGTTTTCCGCTTGGCTGCTGTCGGATGTCTGAAAGTTAATGGCAACACTTTCCTTTTCCGCCACGGCGCTGTGATTGTCGTTGCCAATAAAGGATGTCGCCAGCACAACTGCAACCGCACCGGTGCCAATGGCCAATAGTCCGCGGGTAAAGAATCGCTTGGTCAGCAAGCGCTGCCATTGGGTTGATTCTTTCTTTGGAGTTTTAAAACTGGCTTGGTTCATAGCGCTTTCGGGCTCTTGGTAGTTTAACCATTACTGTAACTGGTGATCTTAAGGCTCCAATATATAACAGATATTCGGCCAATCCCACTGATACTATAGGCGTAGGGGGTGGCACACTCTTGTTTTTGCGGCGGGATAATGTAAGGTTTGCCTCCCTTTATTTGGCAGTGGTTAATAAGAGAAGTAGGCATGTCTGGAGATTCTTTGGAGCTGATAGCTGATTTGCAGGCTCGAGGGCTGATTGCGCAGATGACAGGTGATGGTGCACTGGAAGAGCATCTGTCTTCCGGGGCGCGAACGCTCTACTGTGGTTTTGATCCTACGGCGGACAGCCTTCATATAGGTAGTCTGGTGCCGTTGTTGGCGTTGCGTCGTTTTCAGCTGGCAGGGCATAAACCCATCGCACTGGTTGGAGGCGCGACAGGCCTGATTGGCGATCCCAGCTTCAAGGCCCAGGAGCGCAAGTTAAACACGCCCGATGTGGTGGGAGGCTGGGTAGAGCGTATTCGCTCTCAGGTCTCACAGTTTATTGATTTTGATGCCGGCGATTGCTCTGCGGAGGTGGTAAACAACCTCGACTGGATTGGCGGAATCGACCTGCTCAGCTTTCTGCGAGATGTTGGCAAGCATTTCTCTGTCAATAATATGGTCAATAAAGAGTCGGTCAAGCAGCGCCTTGATCGCGAGGGTGCCGGTATTTCCTATACCGAGTTTACCTACATGTTGCTGCAGTCCTACGATTTTGCTGAGCTCAACAAGCGTTATCAATGCACCTTGCAGTTGGGAGGCTCAGACCAGTGGGGCAATATCACTGGTGGCATCGACCTGACGCGAAGGCTCAACGGTAATCAGGTGTTTGGCATGACGCTGCCCCTGGTGACCAAGGCGGATGGCACCAAGTTTGGTAAAACGGAGACCGGGACCATCTGGCTGGATGCGGCCAAGACATCGCCCTATGCGTTTTACCAGTTCTGGATAAATAGCGCCGATGCGGATGTGTATAAGTTCCTGCGTTATTTCACGTTCCTGCCTATTGGCGAGATTGAGGAAATAGAGCAGGTCGATGCTGAGACCGAGGGCAGGAAATCTGCACAAGGTATTTTGGCAAGGGAGGTAACCCGGTTGGTGCATGGTGACGCGGGATTAATGGCTGCAGAGCGAATCACTGAGGCGCTATTTTCAGGGGGTCTTGACTCGCTCACAGAAAATGATCTGGAGCAGCTTAAACAGGACGGCATGCCGGCGAGTGATCTATCTGTATCAGATCTGGATGGCAAGCCCTTGACCACATTGCTGACAGAATGTGGTTTGGCAAAGGCGGGAAGAGAAGTAAAAGATGCCCTAGGACGCTCTGCCGTACTGGTGAATGGTATTGCTAAGGATGAAAGCGACAACTTACGGGCTTGTGAGTGCTTTAGTCCCGGCGGAGCATTGTACGGACGTTTCTTTATGGTGAAGATGGGAAAGAAGAAGCATCATCTCTTTGAGCTGGTCTGATAGCCTTATCACTTATTGCAAAACGCGACCTTGTGTCGCGTTTTTTTGTGCTATAAGAATACATCTGGCCTGACTGAAAAGTAGTGAAACAGAGCAAGGAAAAAAATTTCTGAAAAAGGCGTTGACTGCCTGAAATTAATCGCTAGAATGCGCGCCTCAGTTCGGAGTTACTAGCCGGTCTGAACGCACCGTCA
>SBGI01000155.1 GCA_006227015.1 Gammaproteobacteria bacterium | reverse complement strand
GAGGAAATATTGATTGATGGCGCGCAGTTCGTTACCCAGTACTTTGTTCAAATACGCAATCAGTTGTGTATCACCTTTCATGGGATGTCCTTTTAGGTTCTGTGAGTTTCACGGCCTCTCTCAATAATAGGTTACCGAGTTCAGGGTGCCGCTACTACCACGAATTGACAAAAAAATAGGACCTGGTGGGGTCCTATTGTCAGTTAATAAGGCGTGTAGGCCTGAAATGGATGGTGGTAATGGGAGTTACGCAGTGCCCATGGCGTCAAAGAAGCTGGCTTCGGCAATCGCCTCTTTCAGAACGGCTTTTGCCTGGGGCAGGCATTTGCCACATTGGCTGGCAGCCCCTGTGCACTGTTTCAACGCTCTCATGTTGGACGCGCCATTTTCTACGGCTTCCCGAATATCGCGATCAGTCACGGCATTACATATACAGACATACATAGGTTGTTGACGCTTCATTGTTAATGAGAACTGTTATCAATCCTAAATGATAACAATTATCAATGTCAAAGCGTTTTTTACTGGCAGAGTTGTTTTTTAGTGATGAGTACAGAGGCAGGCAGCTTGGAGGCCATTATTGACTGTGGCGCATAATCCGCTGTTTCTGACGTTCCCAGTCGCGATTCTTTTCTGTCTGGCGCTTGTCGTGTTCCTTTTTACCTTTTGCCAGGGCGATTTCACATTTGACCAGATGCTTTTTCCAGTACAGGGCAGTGGCGACACAGGTATAACCTTTTTGGTTAACACCATTGAACAGGCGACTCAGCTCGCGCTGGTTGAGCAGCAGTTTTCGGGTTCGTGACGGGTCGGTCACAAAATGTGTGGAAGCCGTGGGGAGCGGCGTGATATGAGCGCCCAACAGAAAGGCTTCACCGTCTTTCAGCAGCACATAGCTGTCCGTCAGCTGAACTTTACCGGCGCGCAAACTTTTCACTTCCCAGCCTTTCAGAACGAGGCCGGCCTCGAATTTTTCTTCCAGCTGGTATTCGTGACGCGCCCGTTTATTCAGTGCGATGGTCGAGCTTTGTTTCTTTTGTTGCGGTTTCTTGGCCATGGGCGGGCATTATAAGGATTGCACCGGGGAGCGCCTACGGTTTTGTTGCTGCAGAGGGCTACCGGTCGGTTTTGCAGGAGTGGGATTGCCGGTACAATCGATGCCAACGAAGTTTGAGCAGTATTGATGGCAGAACAACAAGTGACAGCCGCGTCTGAAGGGCGAGGCCTCCACGGAGCCTGGACCAGCCGTTGGACATTTGTCCTGGCGGCGACAGGTTCCGCCGTGGGGTTGGGTAATATCTGGAAGTTTCCCTACATCGCCGGTGAAAATGGTGGTGGTGCCTTCGTGCTGGTTTATCTGTTGTGCATTTTGCTTGTCGGTATGCCGGTGATGGTGGCGGAAGTGATGTTGGGTCGCCGCGGTCGCCAGAGCCCCATCAACGCCATGCGCTATCTAACCGAGGAAGCCGGATTGCACGGTGCCTGGCACGCCATTGGCTGGCTGGGTGTCACGGCGGGATTAATGATTCTTTCCTACTATGCGGTGATTGCCGGGTGGGCACTTTATTACATTGGTGAAATGGCCTCCGGGACATTTATGGGTGCCAGTGCAGATCAGGCCGGAGCGGTTTTCGGGCAATTGTTATCAGATCCCCAGGAACTGATTTTCTGGCAAAGCATATTTATGGTGCTGACCATCGCCGTGGTCATCGGCGGCGTCACCCGGGGCCTGGGGGTGGCTGTTCGCATTCTGATGCCGCTGTTGTTTGTGTTGTTGCTGGTGTTGCTGGGCTTCTCCATCCAGCGGGGCGATTTTGCCCAGGGCTTCAGCTTCCTGTTCAGCTTTAATGCCGATGCGCTCACCTGGGCAGGGGTGCTGGAAGCACTGGGGCACGCCTTTTTTACTCTCAGCCTGGGTATGGGCGCCATCATGGCATACGGCGCCTATATGCCAGAGCATGCGCGAATTGGTCGCACGGTATTGGCCGTGGGTGTGCTAGACACCCTGGTGGCGTTGATGGCAGGGCTGGCGATTTTTCCGATCGTGTTTGCCAATCCAACTATTGAGCCCGGCGCTGGCCCGGGGTTGATGTTTGTCAGCCTGCCGGTGGCGTTTGGCAATATGGCAGGCGGCCTGTTGTTCGGCAGCCTGTTTTTTGTGTTGGTGACACTGGCGGCATGGAGTTCGGCCATCTCACTGATTGAGCCGGCGGTGGCATACCTGATTGAAACGAAACGTTTCAACCGCGTGACTGCCAACCTGTTGCTTGGCGGTATTGCCTGGGTGGTGGGTCTAGGCAGTGTGCTTTCCTTCAATGTCTGGGAGGAGAAACGTCTGGCGGGGTTCAACTTCTTCGAGTTTATGGATTTCCTCACCTCCAGCGTTATGCTGCCACTGACGGGGCTGTTTATTGCGCTGTTTGTAGGTTGGTTGATGCGGCCCGATACGGTACGCAGGGAGCTGGAAGATGAAACCCATGTGGTTTTTTCCGCCTGGCGCTGGGTTGTACGCTATCTCTCACCGGTCGCAGTTCTGGTGGTGTTTGTACTGGGTGTTTACAAGACGTTTGCCTGATGTTGACGACAATAAAGCGCAGTGCGCTGGTGATGTATTCGGCTCAGCAGATGTTTGATCTGGTCAACGATGTGGCCAGCTATCCGCTGTACATGGAGGGCTGTGTCGGGGCGCATATTCTGGCGGAAGATCCGCAATCAATGACGGCGCGGCTGGACCTGAAGAAAGGTGGGGTGGGGCACAGTTTCACCACCCTAAATACGCTCTACCCTCCCGAACGTATCGTGATGCAGTTGGCGGAAGGGCCCTTTAAGAAACTCTCGGGTGAGTGGAGCTTCAAGGTTCTGACGGATTCGGCCTGCAAGGTGATGCTGGATCTGGAATTTGAATTTAACAGCCTGTCGATGGGCTTGGCCTCAGGCAGTGTGTTCGCTTCGGTGGCCAACAACCTGGTGGACTCTTTGTCAAAGCGGGCACAAGAGGTTTATGGTCGATGAAAGATGTGGAATTGATTACCGTTGAAGTGGCTTACGCTTTACCCCAGCGTCAGCAACTCACAACCCTGCAGGTGGCGCCGGGGACCACTGCCTATGAAGCGGTAGAGCAGTCGGGCATTGTGCAGCAGTTTCCGGAAATTGATCTGGAGACGGCGAAGATGGGGATTTTTGGTCAGTCACTGGGCAGCAAAGGCCTGAAACCACCCAAAGAACAGGTACTGCAGGCGGGTGATCGTGTAGAGATTTATCGTCCGCTGCTGGTCGACCC
>SBGI01000052.1 GCA_006227015.1 Gammaproteobacteria bacterium | reverse complement strand
TTTGGGGTCGCGGATGCTGGTGGCAAGTTGTTCTTGCCAGCTCAGGCTATCCACAGTTGTGGCAGAACCGGTTATCATAGCGCGCTCTTGTTTTGAGGAAGTATTTACCGAGTGTTGAGGCAATAATGGCAAACTATTCTACCAACGAATTTCGCTCCGGTCTGAAAGTCATGCTGGATGGCGACCCCTGCTCCATTGTGGAGAATGAATTTGTGAAACCTGGCAAGGGGCAGGCTTTCAATCGGGTGCGTTTGCGCAACCTGAAAACCGGGCGGGTCTGGGAGCGTACCTTCAAGTCGGGGGACAGCCTGGAAGGCGCTGATGTCACCGACCGGGATATGCAATATCTCTACACTGATGGTGAACACTGGCATTTTATGGAGCCGGATACCTTTGAGCAGCACCAGGCTGATGCCAAGGTGGTTGGCGATGCTGCTCAGTGGTTGCGTGAGCAGGACACCGTGATCGTCACCCTCTACAACGGTATGCCACTGTCCGTGATGCCGCCGAATCACGTAGAGCTGGAAATTGTCGATACCGATCCCGGCCTGAAGGGCGATACTGCACAAGGGGGCACCAAGCCGGCAACCCTGACCACAGGGGCGGTGGTGAAAGTCCCGTTGTTCCTCAATATTGGTGATGTGGTTCGTGTGGATACCCGCACCGGTGAATACCTCAGCCGGGCTTAGTCGGGCATAGAGTAGTCGGGCATAGAAAAGGCAGTCCTGATTGCGCTCGGGAAAACACATGAGTTATTCAGGCTGATAAGGGGGTGGCAACGGCCACCCCCTTTTTATTTGAGCGATAAGCAAGCGGGTAGTGATAGTCCGCTGTGGTTTTTGAGGCAGCTTTTAGGGGCTTATATTGAGTTCGGGTAGCAAGACAGATTGGCAACCAAGTGCAACGCTGGCGACGCTGATGGAACGGGCAAAGCTGTTGTCCAGTATCCGCGCCCATTTTGATGCCTCGGGTGCGATGGAAGTGGATGTCCCGGTATTGGCAGAGACGGGGGTGTCGGATATACATATCGATTGCCTGCAAACCCGGGTTAATGACAGCGTTCAGTACCTGCAGAGTTCCCCCGAGTATTACATGAAACGCCTGCTGGCTGCGGGTTGTGGCAGTATTTACTATTTGGGCAAAGCTTTTCGCGATGGCGAGCTGGGGCCGCGTCATAACCCTGAATTCACAATGCTTGAGTGGTATCGACTTGGGTGGGATGAACATCAGCTGATGGCCGAGGTAACCGAGCTGCTATCATCCCTCGTCGCTGGCTTGAATGTTGTTAAATACAGCTATACCCAGGTGTTTCAGGCGGCAACCGGAATAGACCCTCACGGTGCTGAGCTTGAGGTCATTCAGGAGTGCGCGTCGACCCTGTCAGGTGGCCGATGCTTTGCGCAGGAAAGTCGCTCCACCTGCCTGGACCTGATATTCAGCCTCGCTGTGGAGCCGACACTGCCGGATGGTTTGGTACTTGTTCACGACTACCCGGCCTGCCAGTCAGCGCTGTCCCGCGTCGATACCAACAGTAGCGGTCAGCAGATCGCCCGGCGTTTTGAGGCATTCCTCAACCGGGTAGAATTGGCGAATGGCTACTTTGAATTGACTGACCCGGTGGAACAGGAGCAACGTTTTCTAGAGGACATGGCAATGCGTCAGTCCCAGGGCAAACCCGCACTTCCGGTCGACGAAAAACTGCTGGCGGCAATGTCCTACGGCCTGCCAAGCTGTGCGGGGGTGGCATTGGGTGTGGATCGCTTGCTGATGCAGCTTCTGAAGCTTGATTCCATTCGGGAAAGTATGCCTTTTGCCCAGGGAGAGTCGTCCGATGCCAGATGAACTGTACCCGGCCATCTTCCTGATGGGGCCGACGGCGACGGGTAAAACCGATCTGGCCATTGCCCTGCAGAAACACCTGCCGGTAGAGCTGATTAGCGTAGATTCGGCCCTGGTTTATCGCGGTATGGATATCGGTAGCGCCAAGCCTCCTGCTGAGGTGCTCCGGAGGGTTCCCCATCGTTTAATTGATATTAAGGACCCCGCTGAGCCCTACTCTGCAGCAACGTTTGCCCGGGATGCCAGGCAGGCTATGGACGATATCCGAGCTGCCGGAAAAATCCCTCTGCTGGTGGGTGGCACTATGCTGTATTTCAAGGCCTTGCTGGACGGGTTGGGGGATATGCCTCCCGCCTCGCCGGAAATCCGCAGGGATATTGAAAGACAGGCTGAGGAAAAGGGCTGGCCTTGGCTGCATCAGCAGCTGGCAGAGGTGGATCCGCAGACTGCCGCTGACATACACCCTAATCACTCTCAGAGAATTCAGCGGGCTTTGGAGGTCTATCGCGCAACCGGTAAGCCTCTTTCCCATTTTAAGCAGGAGCAACAACAGGGCAGTAGCCTTTCACCTGTCGGGGAGCGCTATCAGGTCACGCAAATAGCCTTGTTGGTCCATCAGCGGGCCCTCTTGCACCAGCGTATTGAACAGCGTTTTATGAATATGCTTGAGCAAGGCCTGGAAGATGAAGTTCGTCACTTCTTCCAGCGCGGCGATTTGCACCGTGACTTACCCTCCATGAGAGCCGTGGGTTATCGCCAGATGTGGCAGTATCTGGAGGGCAGCTTGACCTTTGACGCAATGATCGAGTCAGGTATGGCTGCGACCAGACAGCTGGCAAAACGCCAGTTAACCTGGCTGCGGGGTTGGCCCGGGTTGCAGGAAGTATTTATTGATACTGTGACCGGAGAGCCGGAATCTTTTAAAAAGATTGAGGCAGATTGCTTGAAAATTCTGCAAAATGAACCCATATACAAGGTGTAGGCCCACGAGTATGATGGCTTTCCTACATGGATTTCCGGTTTCGCCGTAGCAAAAAAGTGATTGAATGTTTTTACGGCGGTTTGTTTTGTTCCTTTATTTAGGAGAATCACGATGTCAAAAGGGCATAATCTACAAGACCCTTTTCTAAACGTCTTGCGAAAAGAACGTATTCCCGTCTCTATCTTTCTGGTGAACGGTATTAAGCTGCAGGGACAGGTTGAGTCCTTTGACCAGTTTGTCGTGCTGTTGAAAAATACGGTCAGCCAGATGGTATACAAACACGCCATATCCACCGTTGTTCCTTCCCGCCCGGTACGCCTGCCTATGGCTACTCCAGGTGGTCCGGACGACATGATGGACCCTGGCGAATAAATTAAGAGGTACTGATTGTTTTTTGACCGACCCGAATCCGGTGAGATTGCCATACTGGTTCACTTGAATCTTGGCAGTGAAGACGAACCGGAAGATCCCCGGGAGTT
>SBGI01000197.1 GCA_006227015.1 Gammaproteobacteria bacterium | reverse complement strand
TCCAGCTGACCGGTGATATGTCCACTTCAGATCTGCGCCTGGCTCGCCTGAAGTAATGGAAACAGGTTGATCATTCTGTCGACCACCCTTGAGGCCGCCTTCGGGCGGCCTTTTTTATGCTTCGTCGTCAGCTAGCGAGGACCCGAGAAAGCAGCTCGTTTGTAGGTTGGCCTTCGCAACGCGAAGCCCAACAGTTATGGAACAGCTTGGAGACGACGTGTTGGGCATCGCTCCGCGATGGCCAACCTACGCCTTTGTTGTCATAGGGTATACGTCAAGGCCGTTTGAACTACTGGGCACTCACCACCGCAAGCAGCTTCATATAAAAACGGCGTAGGTTTTTCTTACGCTGTTTCTCGGCCTCGGCCACTTTACTGCGCTGTTCGTCCAGCGCATTAACAACCTGTTGAATAGGCTCAGGCCCCAACGACACCACCGGGTAATGTTCATGCAGGACAGAGTAGTGGTAAGTAGCCAGAATTGCAGAATCGTCCAGATCAGTTGCAGCAGCCTGATTGGGCACAGAAAGTGCGACGGCACAGGCGAGTATCGGAACGAGATAGGATGAACGTTTCATGTTGACCTCCGCGATACATCAGCAAAAGATCCTCAGAAACAGTCCATAGAGGGGGCTCTCCTTCGGTGGTCCGGCTATCCCAGTGGGACCCGTGACTTTGCGTCACCCGATTGCTCGGGTTTTGCGGTATCGAGAGAGGATGATCTACTGATTAAACAATCAAAACGTACGTTTGATACTAATGTTTGTTCGAATACTACCACTGTTTTTGGATGTTTTTTATACAGATGTGAGATAAAGGAAATAGCTGGTTGCTATATAGGTGTATAACGGCTTAAACATATGTAAACGCCCCTTCAGAAATTGCCAACAGTTGGCAAATCCAAAAAGTGCTTCAAGCGAAATACACGAGAGAAAGGGAGTTTAAGGCAAGAGGAGGGTGTAGCGTCCAATCCGCACCCGTTACGCCAAAGGACCTGACCATCTTGCTGAATGACAAGTCCTCTATAGCGCCAAGGTCGACAAAGGAACCGAAACGTTTATACCGCAATCTTAAGACGAGAATTTCCAACGCGAAGCAACAACCATCCCCGGCTAGCGCTCTTCATCCAGGATGTTCCGCACACTTCACATCGGTAGATTATACCTAACTCCAGCTTACATACTTCAGCCATGAACTCATGGGGTACATCCTGTACCTGCTGATACTCACAGTGGTCACAACATTTATTATTATTCATTGCGCTGCCCCCAGTGTTATTTTTATGGTTAGTAAATGTACATCTGTTTCCGGAATTACGATATAAGAAAAATTCCTAATTTTTGAACGGTGTCGGATCATTGTAGACAATGAACCAGCGCTATGCCTGACTTTGAGGGACGTAACGCAAAATCACTGAACTCCTCATCACTTGATTTAGATCAATCAGCAATGGATTTGATTAGTAAGCCCAGTCTTATTCCTTTTTCACCATCTGATCCTAGAGCGTGGTGTTAATCCCGCCTCCTCGTGGCCGACTCAGCAACGCTATCCTTAAGATGCAAAAGCATCCGATGGTGCCCCTGGGTTGCGACACCCTTGAAGTTTCGGCACCTGCCAAAAGTAACCCCATCAATACGAGGGCACCCTGATGAAATACATGATCAGTTGGAAAATCCCACCGGGTAAATATGTGGGCGCGGCAGAGCGGTTCTTGCATTCAGGAGCACCGGTGCCTGAGCCGCTGACATTAGTCGGTCGATGGCATGCACCAGGCTCCATGTACGGGTGGGCACTGATTGAAGGTGACGATCCGATCGCTATGGCCCAGCACTCAGCGGAGTGGGCACGTTACCTTGAGATTCAGGTAACGCCGGTGATCGATGACTATGAGGCCTCAGCGGGTATTTCGAAGGTATATGGTTCACCCTAATGTTTGTGCTGCTTGATCGATGACGTGCTGATTCCAAACTTGGCAAGATATTTCTGCAAACGACTGGAGTCATTGACCTGCTTTTTTTCAAGGCGCGACGCCTGAAACAGTTCGCGCCCTGCAGAAGCCAGCGAGTCATGCTGCTCACAAACCTGCAGCACATAGTTGAGCTGATTACGATCGAACAGGTCCAGCGAATCAATGGCATCCTGCGGCAGGTATCGCTCAATAAGATCAGCAGCGCCAACCTGCGTCGTGCTCCATGAGTTTTTCAACCTTAGAATCTCGTCTTCTACGTCGCGAAGAGTGATACGGGAGGAATCTGCCAGTGTAGACATGCGTGTAATTGCAGCATTGAGGTCACGGAAGTTACCTTGCCACAGGGCATCAGTAGACTGGGCAAACTGCAAAAACCGATCACGTGCTTCTTTGTTGAACTCGGCACGAGTGCCTTCACGTTCAGCGTACTGACGCAACTCGTAACTGATGTTTGGTGCGATATCCTCACGGCGATCACGCAGGGCGGGCAATTCGTAATGCCACAGATTGATTCGGGCAAGTAGGTCCTGCCGGAAGCGGCCTTCCAACACTTCAGCTTTCAGATCTCTGTTGGTACCGGCAATCAGCTGGAAGTTACTCCGAAGAGGTTTATCACTACCTACCGGATAAAAGCTCTTGTTCTCCAGGGCATGCAATAGCATCGCCTGTTCTTCGATTCCCAGTTCACCGATTTCATCCAGGAACAGTACCCCCTGATCCGCGGACTTCAGAAAGCCTTCACGTGCTTGTAATGCCCCCGTAAACGCCCCCTTGGTATGCCCGAAGAGGGCAGCCATCGCGTTATCACCTCGCAGGGTTGCACAATTCACTGCAACAAATTCACCACCGACCATGGCCCGTCTCTTTTTCAACTGGTAGATACGGGATGCGAGCTGCGATTTACCGGCACCGGTCGGACCGCTGAGAAGAATCGGCGCACTGGAACGGATCGCTACTTTTTCGATTTGCGCGATTAGTGAGTTGAACTTCACATTGCAGGTTTCAATACCGCCTTTCAGAAACGCTTTGCCGGTCAGGTGCTCCTGATCGAACCGAGTGGCTAGTTGATCGTAGCGAGAGAGGTCCAGGTCAATCACCTGGGCCCGCCCCATATGTTTGGCATGGTGTTTGTCCGGCGAGGTCTGAATCAGTCGCCCCGGAAAGTGGCGGCTTTCGGTGAGCAGGAAGATACAGATCTGCGCCACATGGGTACCGGTGGTGATATGAAACAGATAGTCATTCTGTTCCGGATCAAAGTCCTGGGACTGGCACCAGTCGAACAACTTGGCATATACCTCCTCAAAATCCCACGGATTGATAAAGTTAGTAGTCTC
>SBGI01000054.1 GCA_006227015.1 Gammaproteobacteria bacterium | reverse complement strand
GTCCAGTTCCTTGGCCTGTGCCCGTTTATGGGTGTCTCAAACAAGCTGGAAACCGCCATCGGTATGGCCGGCGCCACCACCTTCGTGCTGACCTTGGCGGCCCTGTCCAGCTACATGGTGAACAGCTGGATTCTGGTGCCACTGAACCTGGAATACCTGAAAACCATTTCCTTTATCCTGGTGATTGCCGTGGTAGTGCAGTTCACCAAGATGTTTATCGAGAAGAGCAGCCCGTTGTTGTACCGGGTGCTAGGGGTTTTCCTGCCGCTGATTACCACCAACTGTGCAGTGCTCGGTGTAGCCCTGCAGAATACGGCCAAAGCCCACAACCTGCTGGAATCCACACTTTACGGCTTTGGCGCTGCGGCCGGCTTCTCTCTGGTACTGATTCTGTTTGCTGCCATGCGTGAGCGCCTTGCCGTGGCAGACGTGCCGGAGCCCTTCAAGGGTGCAGCTATCGGCATGATTACTGCCGGCCTGATGTCTCTGGCCTTCATGGGCTTCAGCGGACTGGTCTAGGGGTATCCATCTGTGTACGACCTGATGATTCAACACCCGTTGATCGCAGCACTGGTGGCACTGGTGGGGCTCGCCGTGGTCTTTGGCGGAGTATTGGGCTTTGCCGCGATCAAATTCCGTGTTGAAGGCGATCCCATTGTTGAGCAGATCGACAAACTGCTGCCCCAGACCCAATGCGGTCAATGCGGTTACCCCGGCTGCCGTCCCTATGCACAGGCCATCGCCGACGGCGATGCCATCAACAAATGTCCGCCCGGCGGCCAAACCACCATCAATGCGCTGGCAACGCTACTGGATGTGGAAGCCCCGACACTCGACGCAGAGCATGGTCAGGAAAGCGATGTCAAAAAGGTCGCCTATATCCGCGAGCCGGAATGCATCGGCTGTACCAAGTGCATCCAGGCATGCCCGGTAGATGCCATTCTTGGTGCCGCCAAACAGATGCATACGGTGATTGCCAGCGAGTGCACCGGTTGCGACCTGTGTGTCGAACCCTGCCCGGTTGACTGTATCGACATGATTCCGGTTGCCCAGGGCCTGTCCGACTGGAAATGGGAGATGCCGCCCTCCAGTGCCGAACAGGTCAAGTCCCTGCGGCCTGACAATATCATCGCCACTGATCGCGGGGACCAGGCCGCATGAGAAAAATCTGGGACCTGGTCGGCGGCGTTCATCCCCCCGAGAACAAACACCAGTCGGTGCAGGAGCCCATTGGCCGTCTGCCCCTGCCGGAAAAACTGGTTATCCCCCTCAATCAGCATATTGGTGCGCCACCAAAATTATTGGTCAATGCGGGCGACCTGGTATTGAAGGGACAGCCGCTGGCGGAGCCCAATGGCATGGTCAGCGTCGGGGTGCATGCCCCAACCTCCGGGACCATCAGTGATATAAGCGACTATCCGATTCCGCATCCATCCGGTATGTCGGCGCGCTGTATTACCCTGATCCCGGACAACCATGACCGCTGGATTGAGCACGCGGGACTGGATGATTTCAAGACATACAGCCCGGCCAAATTACTGGAGCTGATTCGCGAAGCGGGTATCGCCGGTCTCGGCGGTGCGGGCTTTCCCGCTGCCGTCAAACTGTCGGCGCGCAAACCGGTAAGCACACTGATTATCAATGCCACCGAGTGTGAGCCCTACATTACCGCCGACGACATGCTGATACGTGAGCGTGCCGAAGACATTGTCGAGGGCATTCGTATTCTTGCCTACATTCTGGGTGATCCAGAAGAAGTCCTGATCGGCATTGAGGACAACAAGCCCGAGGCGTATGAAGCCCTGCAGCCCCACCTGGCCGATACCAATATCGAACTGGTGGAATTTCCCACCCGATATCCTTCCGGCGGGGAAAAGCAGCTGATCCAGATTCTCACCGGCAAGGAAGTGCCCAGTGGCGGCCTGCCCGCGGATGTCGGTATTGTGTGCCAAAATATCGGTACTACCTATGCCATTCAGCGGGCGATCCGACACGGGGAGCCCCTGATCTCAAGGATTACCACGGTCACCGGCCGGGCCTGCACGGTGAATCGCAACTATCAGACACTGATCGGCACACCCATCAGCCATCTGCTGAAGCACAACGGGTATGATCACCACCACTGTGCCCGACTGATTATGGGCGGTCCAATGATGGGTTTTACCCTCACGGATATCGACGTACCCGTGATCAAGACCACCAACTGTATTCTGGCGCCCTCAAAAGAGGAACTGCCCGCCCCACCCCCGGCGCAAGCTTGTATTCGCTGCGGGATGTGTGCCGAGGCGTGCCCCGCCAGCCTGCTGCCACAACAGCTGTTCTGGTACGCGCAGTCACAAAACTATGAGCGCCTGGAAGCCCACAACCTGTTTGACTGTATAGAGTGCGGTGCCTGCTCCTACGTCTGCCCCAGCAATATTCCACTGGTGCAGTACTACCGCGCCGCCAAAGGTGAAATCCGCAAGCAGGCCCAGGAGAAAATCAAATCCGATCGCGCCCGCGCGCGCTTTGAGTTCCAGCAGGCCCGCAAGGCAAAAGAGGAAGCGGAAAAAGCCGCCAAGCGCGAAGCGCGCAAAAAGGCCGCTGCCGAAGCTCGCGCCAAAAGCGGCGACCAGACAACTGCCGCGGATACCCAGGACGATATCGTGAAAGCTGCCATGGCCCGGGCAGCTGAAAAGCAGGCCTCGCCGGAAGCTCAAAAAGCCAAACTGGAACGAGGCGTTGCACGGGCAGAGAACCACTTACAAACCGTGGAGCAACGTTTGCAGGCTGCCGAGCAGGATGGCAATGAACAGCAGATCGATCAGGCCAGGGCTGCGGTTGCCGACGCGCGCCTGAGGCTTGACGATGCGCAGGGTAAGCTCGATTCATTGGCGTCAGCAGATACCGCCACTGACAGCAAGGTTATGGCGCGGCTTCAGGCCAGCCCCGACAAAGCCCTGCAGAAAAAGATTGCCAGTCTCAAGGAGCGCATTGCGGTCACCGAGCAGAAAATCGCCGAGGCCGATGACGAAGCACTCAAAACAGCACTGCAAAATGGTCTGGACAAGCAGGTCAGCAAACTGCAAGAGGCAGAAAAACAACTGGCTGAAACCCCGGCTGGAGAAACCTCGGCCACCCCAGCCGCCACCACTGATGCCGCCGCCGCGGCAATCGCCAAAGCCCAGGCCAGAGCGGCGTCCATGAGCAACCTGTCAGAGGAAGACAAGCTGCGGGAATCCATCATTTCACTGGAAGGACGCATTGAAAAAGCCCAGGCAAAACTCGATGAAGCCCGCGCAGATGAATCCGAGCATGTCGACGCG
>SBGI01000055.1 GCA_006227015.1 Gammaproteobacteria bacterium | reverse complement strand
GCTACTGCCCTGAACAAGGCCACCACATTAAAGCCGGCACCCCATCAATCAGTCGAAGGCATCGATGCACTCGACAAGTGTGTCGATATCGACCAAAGCCCTATCGGTCGCACCCCGCGATCCAACCCCGCCACCTACACAGGCATCTTCACCCCGATCCGGGAGCTGTTTTCCGGTACCCAGGAAGCCCGCTCCCGAGGCTACAAACCTGGCCGCTTTAGCTTTAACGTCAAAGGCGGTCGCTGTGAGGCTTGTGAAGGCGATGGTGTAACCAAGGTGGAGATGCACTTTCTGCCAGATATCTACGTACCCTGTGATATCTGCAAGGGCCAACGCTACAACCGCGAAACCCTGGATATCCGCTACAAAGGCAAGAATATCCACGAAGTACTCGACATGACCGTGGAGGATGCCCGGGAGTTTTTTGATGCTGTTCCGTCCATTGCCCGCAAACTACAAACCCTGATGGACGTTGGCCTGTCATACATCCGACTGGGGCAATCGGCCACCACGCTTTCTGGCGGCGAAGCACAACGGGTTAAGTTGTCGCGCGAACTCTCCAAACGGGACACCGGAAGCACGCTTTATATCCTGGACGAACCAACCACCGGCCTTCACTTTCACGATATCCAGCTATTGCTGACGGTTCTGCACCGCCTGCGCGATCACGGCAATACCGTTGTTGTGATAGAACACAATCTCGATGTGATCAAAACTGCCGACTGGATTGTAGATCTTGGCCCCGAGGGTGGTTCAGGCGGTGGGCAGATCATTGCCAGCGGCACACCCGAACAGATTGCAAAGGTCAAAGGCTCCCATACTGGCCGGTTTCTGGCGAAATTGTTGGCGTAATCATCAATAGTCCGGATTGTCTCTATCTGGCAGCAGCCTAACTGGAAGTCAAGGAGTCGCTCTTTAAGCAACAGTCTTTCATTAATCAGAGCACTGATTAATGCCACCAGAACAATGTGTTGGCTGTCTGAAAACCCTGAACACGATAATTGTCGAAAGCTGGCTAAATGAAATTCTATGGCTACAGGTTATTGCTTTTCGTATTTATACAGTTAATATACTGTACAAACATACAGACTGTGGATATAACCATGACAGATACCCGCATTATTGATCAGCTTCGTTCACGCATCCGGCTACTACGCTATGCCAGTCGCTACCCCACTGCTGAAGCCTACCTGAGAACAGGCACTCACCCCGTCACCCTTGGCCCAGAACAAATGAGCCGATTTTTTGCCTTTGTCGCCAACAATGAGCGACGCCATAGTCGTTAAATGGATTAGGGGTTGAGTGCGTCTTCCGGCGATGATCTGTCGTGAGGTATGGAAGACGAACGTAAATGCAGATCCCGCTGCGGAAAGGGAATTTCAATACCGTTGCTCACCAAGGCTTTGTTGATTGCCAGCAGGTATTCCGACTTCACCAGTCCCGGTCGTTTAATAGCCTCACCTCGAACCCAGACGGACAGGGCAAAGTCCAGGCTGCTATCACCAAATTCCTTCATCACCACGAAGGTCTGACGATCACCCTTTTCAAAGGTCAGTGGCAGCTCCTTGGCAGCGGCTGTGACAATTTCAATCACCTTGTCCGTATCGGAACCGTAAGCCACACCAAAAGGGATGGAGAAGCGACGTTCGTCATCCTTGAGTGTCCAGTTATTGACCCGACCATTGATGAACTCAGAATTCGGCACCAGGATATCTGCATTGTCCATGGTCTTCAGTAACGTGCTGCGAATATTGATTTCCTTTACTTCTCCCAACAGCCCAGACTCCAGCTCTACAAAATCCCCGACGCGCAAGGACTTTTCAAACAGGATAATGATTCCGGACACGAAGTTGTTGGCAATATTCTGCAACCCGAAGCCGATACCGACACCAAGTGCCCCTGCTACCAGCAGCATTCTGTCAAAACTCACGCCCAGACTGGCAAGAGCCATCAGGAAACCAATGGCGAGAATTGAATAGCTCATAAGACGGGTAAAGGTATAGAGCTGGCTTGGGGAGATACGGCTACGGGAGCCAACTACTTTGGTCAGTGCCCTGCTCAACCAGCGGGATAACACCAGCGTCACGGCAATAATCAGCAGAAAGCCAAACAGCTCTCCCAAGGTCAGCACATAATCGCCGATCTCCAGCAATTTCAGCTGAAACCACTCATCCAGCCACTTCATTTTCACGGCAACCTCACAACCACTTCTTATATTTGAAGATCAGTAACAATGTGGCCGCTATGGTCGCCATTGTTCCCAACAAGATAAAGTACCCACCTTCTGTGTGTAATTCGGGCATGTTGTCAAAATTCATCCCATAAACGCCGGCCAGAAAACCGAGAGGCACAAATATCGCCGTCAGCACGGTGAGAATGCGCATGGTGCTGTTCAGCTCATGAGATGTCAGGGAGATATACCCATCGACCAGGTCCCCAGCCACCTCGTAATACATCGACGACAGAGACAACAACCGCTCATATTTTTCATAAACATCGATTACCTGGTGCCGATACTCCTCAGACTCCGCACTGAAAACAGGCTCATCCACTTCACGCAATGATTCGAACACCCCTGCAAGATAGGAAAAGATTCGTCTGAGCTTACGCAGACGGGTGCGATAGCCGGTGAGCTCACGCATTTTCTGGTCATCCGGATGTTCCTGCAACCCGTCTTCCAGTTCTGACAACGTCGGCTCGAAAGCCAGCAATAATTCCAGATAGCGTCGTGCAGCGGTGGTTGCCAGCGCCAGCGCCATGTGAATACCACCCCGGCCCAACATCTGCGGCATGGCAGCCTTGCTCCACCATTCATTGATACTGACAGAAACGCCACCACGACGCGTAATCAGAAAGTTTTTGCCGGCAAACATGGCGATCTGCACAGTGCCAAAATCCAGGGACTGACTTTCCGCGTCCAGCCCCCTCAAAAGAATAAACAAATGATCGTCAAACACTTCCAGTTTTGGCGGATGACGTTTGCGCTGGGCATCCTGAATAGCGAGATGGTGCATACCAAAACTTTCCAGCAATGCACTTTCTCTGGCCTCATCTTCCCCATACAGATCCAACCACAAGCAGCCTGCCCCGGACTGCCTCCATTCGTCAATTAACTCACTGCCTCCCTGCTTTGGTTGACCGCTGCTATCCAGCAGTGTGACTCTCATCATCGCAACGCTCCTTTTCTGAACGAGTATATGTCAAGCCGTGTTCAAGCCAATCATTTTTCATAAGGATACCTGCACTGTGCACGTGCTGTTACCATTACCCCGATGGTGAGCATGTCTATGAAAGTTTATCTGGTTG
>SBGI01000158.1 GCA_006227015.1 Gammaproteobacteria bacterium | reverse complement strand
ATGATCGGCAATGGCGTGGTGTTGTCGCCACAGGCTCTGCTGGAGGAAATGGCCGAACTGGAAGGCAAGGGCGTACCTGTGCGGGAGCGTTTGCGACTGTCTCCGGCCTGCCCGTTGATATTGCCTGTACATATTGCGCTTGATCAGGCTCGTGAGCGTGCCCGTGGTAACGCCAAGATAGGCACTACCGGACGCGGCATTGGTCCAGCCTATGAAGATAAAGTTGCCCGCCGCGGATTGCGCCTGGGTGATATGTTTAACCGCGAGCTGTTCGCCGATAAGCTCAAGGAGTTGATGGATTACCACAACTTCATGCTGACCAATTATTACCGTGAAGAGGCTGTCAGCTACGAAGAGACACTGGCGATGACCGTGAAATGGGCCGATGAACTGGAGCCAATGGTTGCCGATGTCACCGGTTCTTTGCACGAGGCCCGCGAGGCAGGGAAAAACATCATGTTTGAAGGGGCTCAGGGTTCCCTGCTGGATATTGATCACGGCACCTACCCCTTTGTAACGTCTTCCAATACCACTGCCGGTGGCACCGCCACCGGTAGCGGTTTTGGTCCGCTTTATCTGGATTACGTGCTGGGTATTACCAAAGCCTACACCACGCGCGTTGGTTCAGGTCCGTTTCCCACAGAACTGTTTGATGCCGTCGGTAAACACCTCGGTGAAAAGGGCCATGAATTTGGTGCTACCACAGGGCGAGAGCGGCGCTGCGGTTGGTTTGATGCCGTGGCACTCAAGCAGGCCATACGCATCAACTCGGTTTCTGGTCTGTGCCTGACAAAACTGGATGTCCTCGATGGCCTGGATACCATCAAGCTCTGCGTGGGTTATCAGGATGCGTCGGGCAACGAAGCCAGTGCGCCTTGTCATGCAGACGACTACGAAAAGCTGGTGCCCATCTATGAGGAAATACCTGGTTGGCAGGATTCCACCATCGGTGCCAAGTCACTGGATGAGCTGCCGGCAAATGCCCGTGCCTATATTTCTCGGATCGAGGAAATACTCAAAACACCGGTGGATATTATCTCTACGGGGCCTGATAGGGTTGAGACCATCATTTTACGCCACCCGTTTTCCTGATAGAGAATAATCTTTCTCTGAAACCGAATACCCGGCCTCTGAGCGATTAAAAAATGTCTCAGAGGCATTTTTATATCCCTGAAAGTGCGTGAAATTTACCCGGATATAACTTCCTCTTTTGCCATTCTCTATTAAGCTTAAAACACAGGATCATAAAAGGTTTCTGCTTATGCTTAACTCGGTAGAACTGCAAGACTATATGCTCCGCAACCCTATTAAGGTTAATCAGAATGACGACCTGTTTGTGGCGATTGACCGAATCGTTGCCAACAAGATTTCCGGGGTTTGCGTGGTGGACGACGACAATAACCTGGTGGGCATGTTGTCAGAGGTGGATTGCCTCAAGGCCATTCTTTCCGCCCGCTACAACCAGGAAACCAGCGTCGGCCCCGTCAGCGGCGTGATGACCCGGGACGTTTATTGTGTCACCCCAAAAGCCGACATTATCGATGTTGCCCAGGAGATGCTGCAGCGGGGATTTCGACGTTGTCCGGTCGTTGAGAAAGGCAAGCTGGTGGGACAAATTACCTGTCGTCAGCTCTTGAATGGTGTGCAGAAGTTCTCCCAGCAAGTACGTTAACCGTGGAGGTTAACTGCCGGGATCAGGTTCTGGCGCCGAGCCTGACGTTTGCCGTACCCCATCAGTAACAAATAACCCGTCAAAAGGATTGCTACCATTGCCCCAGTCCAGATCATTGACTGCTGCGGGTGTTCAGCGAAGGTGCCCAGCTGATATGTCATGACCGCAACGGCATAGGCCAGCAGGGTATTCCAGGTGGCGGAAAAGAAGGCCCAGGTACCCCCGGCTTCTTTGTAAATTGCTCCGAGCGTTGCAACGCAAGGCATGTACAGCAACACAAACAGTATGTAACTGAAAGCGGCGATGGGTGTGGCAAATAACTGTTGCATCAAGCCGATGGTCGTGAGCTCTACTTCCTGCGCCTGGGCAGCTGCCTGCTGATCCTCGAGATCCCCGACACTCAGCCCCAGTGGGTCACCCCACATATGGTTTACTTCCGCCAGGTTGGCGGGTATCGAGGCGAATGCATCACCCAGCATGCCGCCAATGGTAGGGGCCGTTTCATCGGGAGTGTTGTCACCCGTGCGCGCCATATCGGTATAGAGGGCATCAAGGGTGCCCACCACCACTTCCTTGGCAAAAATACCGCTAAAAATACCGACCGTTGCAGGCCAGTTTTCCTCTTTAACTCCCAGGGGTTCAAAGATCGGGGTAATCGATTTGCCGATGCTGGAAAGCAGTGAGCGCTCGGTATTCTGGTTGTTAAAACTGCCATCGGTGCCGATGGAGTTAACAAAGTTGAGAATGATGACGACCGCGACAATGGCTTTACCGGCGCGAAGCATGAAGCCGCGCAGGCGATGCCAGCTGTGGATCAATAATCCCCTCAAAGTGGGGATGTGATAATTGGGCAACTCCATGACAAAAGGGGCGATGTCCCGGCTGAGCATTTTGCGGCGCACCAACAAGCCGGTCACGACAGCCAGAACAATGCCGATGATATATAGTGCGAAGACGACATTTTGTCCGTTCTGGGTAAAAAAGGCCGCGGCGAACAGAGTGTAAACCGTCAGCCGGGCGCCACAGGACATGAAAGGCGCCATCAGTGTGGTTAGCAGTCGGTCCTGCTGGGTATCTAGGGTGCGACTGGCCATTACCGACGGTACATTGCAGCCAAATCCGACCACTAGCGGCACAAAGGATTTTCCCGGCAAACCGACGCTGCGCATCAGGCGATCGAGAATAAAGGCAGCCCGGGCCATATACCCGGAGTCTTCGAGAAATGTCTGGAACAGGAATAAGGTGCCAATCACTGGGACAAAGCTGGCTACCAGCTGAATACCTCCACCAGCGCCATCGGCTATCAGGGCAGTTAGCCACTCCGGGCAGTGCAGGGCGGTGAGCAACAACCTTGGTATTTCTACAAAAATGGCACCTGCGGCAATATCAAAAAAGTCGATAAAAGCACCGCCGAAGTTGATGGTTACCATGAACATCAGGTACATCACGCCAAGAAATGCAGGAAATGCCAGGAAACGGTTCAGCAGAACGGCATCCAGGTAATCGGAGATCGATTTTCTGTGCATGGCCTCGTGGTGAACGGCCGTGGAGATTGCCTGGTTTATCCACTGATAGCGGTGGGTGATCAGCGTATCAGCCGCGGAACCGTTGAGCTGTGCTTCCAGCGCATCCACCTCCTGTAGCA
>SBGI01000121.1 GCA_006227015.1 Gammaproteobacteria bacterium | reverse complement strand
TGCTCCAGCACCTTAACCGCACGTTGCACCTCACCGGAGACCTCAGGGCTGATGTGATCGGAGAAATAAATAATCAGGGCATTTTCACCCGCCACAGCAATGTTCACAGTGACATCTCCACTCTCAAGACACCAGTTGCCTGAGTTCGCGGATCACACGGATACTGTCCGGGTTGTCCCCGTGAACACAGATGGTATCCGCGGCCAGAGGCAACCGCAGGCCGCCGGCGGTGATGATCTCGCCTTTTTCAACTAATGAGGCCACTTGTGCCAGGGTTTGTTCCCGGCTGTGTACCGCACCCGGCTGGGTTCGTGGCACCAGTAGCCCGTTGTCCTCGTAACAGCGGTCTGCAAAGGCTTCCAGCCATAACGGCACTCCCATCTGCTCCGCTTCCTGGCGATGCTTTTCAGCCTGCGGGGTCGCCTGGATCATCAAGTGCAGGGGTTGGTAGAAACTGGCTACGGCCTCCATCACTGCACGCCGCACCGGCTCATGTCGCATCATGTCGTTATACAGCGCACCGTGGGGTTTCACATATTCCAGCTCCATCCCCAGGGAGCGGGCCATGCCATCCAGAGCTGCAATCTGATAATGCAACAGCGCCGCTATTTCCTCCGGTGTATGGGACATTGAACGACGCCCGAACCCCTCCAGGTCACGATAACCGGGGTGCGCCCCGATCATGACACCGTGCTGGCTCGCCAGCTGTAGCGTTCTGCGCATCGACATTTGATCCCCAGCATGGAAGCCGCAGGCAATGTTGGCCTGGTGAATATGTGGCATCACTGCCGCATCCACATCCAGATCGATGCCTCCCGCACCTTCACCCAGATCAGCGTTTAACCATAAGGGCATGATGAACTCCCGTAAACGCTCCTCATAACACCGCCAACTTGCTGTTGCGCAGGTCGGTAACCAGCATGCAGCCAGGGCTGTGGGTAATACAAAGCGGCGGGCGGGCATTTTCAAGTGCCACCTGCGGCGTCACTCCACAGGCCCAGAATACCGGCAGCTCAGCCTCACGAATACTGACCGCATCGCCAAAATCGGGCTTCGAGAGATCCCGGATACCAATCAGAGAGGGGTCGCCAATATGTACCGGCGCGCCATGTACCGAGGGGAACCGGGTGCAGATCTGTATGGCACGAATCGCATCTGCCGCCAGCATCGGGCGCATACTGACGACCATGTCACTACTGAAACGACCCGCCGCACGACAGGGAATGTTGGTGCGATACATCGGCACATTCACACCCTCGGTGATATTGCGTATCTCCAGCCCGTCTGCCAGTAACGCCTCCTCAAAAGAAAAGGAGCAGCCCAGTACAAAGGTCACCAGGTCATCCCGCCAATGATTGACAATATCCATGACCTCTTGCACCAGCTCTCCCTCATGGAAAATTCGATAGCGCGGAATGTCGGTGCGAATATCCAACTCGTCACCCAGTTCCGGCAATAACGGATCACCCACCTGGGACATTCCTATTAGCGGACAGGGGCGGGGGTTCAACTGGCAGAACTGTAAAAAATCTGCAGCCCAGTCCACAGGCAGAATCACCACGTTGCCCTGAACAAAGCCATGACACTGGCCCGAGGTATTGGCATCGTACTCGCCATAGCGAATACGAGCCCGAAGCTGTTTAGGGGTATAGGCGACCGGCATGGAGCTCTCCGTGAACTGGGCTTTTAGCGTCATTCAACCATTTCTCCGCCCGGCATGACCATACCCTCGCGGGAAAAGCGCACAAATATTGCCCACCACACAGGAGGCTGTGACGGTACAGGGGTTTAAGCATTCGGGAAAACAAAAAACGGGAGAATGGGAATGGGGAACCATTCTCCCGCGTGGCAAGTGAGCAGGCCGGTAGTTACCCGTCCTCGGGCGGCGCCCAAAGATAGGGATCATCGCCCTGCCCACCGCGCAGGCAACTGATTGGAGCTGGCCAGGCATTGGACATTAAACGTGAAAAATCCTTATGACTCAGGTGTAACAGATGATGGTGATCGCCCCCTTCAATGTAGACATCCATACCCCCTTCAAGCAACGCATTGTCGACGATCACATCCATATGGAATGCATCGCCGAGACAGGGGATGGCACCTTCGTCACAATCCGGAAATAGTTGACGCAGCTCGGATTCCTCGGCAATTTCGTAGCCGTGCTGGCGCCCATACTCCAGCCATTCCAACACTAGCTTGTTGGTGGCGGGAATGACGCACATGGCGTAGCGGTCGTCCTGACGGACTACAACCGCTTTGGCCACTTTGGCAGCAGGAACATGTGCCTCACGGGCAGTGGCCATGGAATTGCTGGTTTGTGCATGTTTCAACACTTCATAATTCACGTGGTGTTTGCTGAGATAATCAGCCAAAACAGGAGAGACACCCATAAGCTAGTACCTCGTATTAACTTACATCAACTCACTCTTCAGTATAGTTCGCCCACCCTGTCTTCCCAGTAACATTACATAATGGTTTGCTCTATCAGAATCGGCTGTTTATGACCGTCACTGCTAGACAATTTCCCGGCACAAAAAAACTGGCAACAGATCCGCTGAGGACGTGCTGCCAGCCATAAAAAAGCCTTTATAAGCAGAGATTCTAGTGAGCCAGACCTTCCACATAGAGGTAGTCATAACCCAACCAGATAAATATTGAACACAACGTCAGGGTCAGCAACATGGCCGGGGTGCCCTTCCTGAACCACATTCCTGGTGTAATCGCCAGTGAGGGATTACCGGTTTCCCTCGCCAGGCGTTCAGAAATCGTCACGATATAAACGTTGGCGGTAGAACCGATATGAGAGCCATTACCACCCATACCGACACCCATGGCAAGCGCCCACCACATGACACTGACGTTCACGCCCTGAAGCTGTAGGCCTGCCAGCACAGGGATCATGGCGGCAGTAAACGGAATATTATCAATCAAAGCTGACAGAATGGCAGCCACCCAGAGGAGCAGCAGCGCCGCACCCAGAGGGTGTTCCAATATGATCGGTTTGAACTGCTCGCCAATCAGCTCCAGCAACCCACTTTTTTCTACACCGCCAATCAGAATAAACAGTGCGATAAAGAACATCAGCAAGGGGGTTTCCAGGTGCCCTGTCACTTTGTCCAGATCCACCTTGCGGGACAAAAACACCAGAATGGTCAGGGCGATAGCCGCCACCATCCAGGGCTCCCAGCCCAGCTTCGTGTGGTAGATAAACAGCACCACCATCAGCGCCATCACCAACAGTGACTTTTGCCACAGACGCTTGTTTTTGTACTGAGCCACCGCTTCGAAGGTTCCACAGGGTATCGACAACTCCTTGGGG
>SBGI01000017.1 GCA_006227015.1 Gammaproteobacteria bacterium | reverse complement strand
AAACGCCTGTTCAGCCCTCCAAGTCGGGATAGCCGTCCGGGTTCTCTCGCTGCCAGCGCCAACTATCAGCCATCATTTCATCCAGGCCACGGCAGGCTTTCCATCCTAACTCCCGCTCAGCCTTACTGGCATCAGACCAACACTCTGCCACATCGCCAGGGCGACGAGCTACGATCTCGTAGGGAATGTGGCACTGTGCAACAGATTCAAAAGCACGAATCATTTCCAGAACGGATATACCGTTACCTGTACCCAGGTTCCAGGTTCGGCAGCCAAAGGGAGCATTAGCGCTCATCAATGCCTCCAGCGCCCGCACGTGGCCTTCAGCGAGGTCCATCACGTGCAAATAGTCTCTTACCCCGGTTCCGTCAGGTGTCGGGTAATCACCACCAAACACCGATAGCTTAGGGAGCTTACCCACGGCCACCTGAGTAATGTAGGGCAATAGGTTATTGGGTATACCTTTGGGGTCTTCGCCGATAAGGCCACTGGGGTGTGCCCCCACCGGATTGAAATACCTTAGAATCGCCAAACGCCAGAACGGTTTCTCGGCCAGATGGTCAGCGGTCTCCAGATCCTGAAGAATTTCCTCAATCATCAATTTGGAGCGGCCGTAGGGATTGGTCGTCTGGAGGGGAAAGTCTTCTGTGATGGGCGTGCTGGCAGGATCCCCGTAGACAGTCGCAGAAGAGCTGAATATAAAGTCCTGTATCCCTGCCTCTCGCATTGCTTCCAGCAGGGTAACGGAGCCAGCCACATTGTTGCGATAGTAGGTGAGCGGCTCCAGACAGGACTCTCCCACTGCCTTAAAGCCGGCAAAATGCATCACGGCATCAATGGCGTGATCACTGAACAACTGGTCCAGAACATGACGGTCATTGACACTTGCTTCCACTACTGGGAAATCACAGCCGGTGATCTGCATCACCCGCTGCAGAGCGATGGGGGAGCTGTTGCTGTAGTTGTCCAAAGCCACTATGTCATGGCCAGTATCAATCAATGCGATACAGGCATGGCAGCCAATATATCCGGCTGCACCGGTTACCAGAACCTTCACTTTATTTACCCTGTCAGGTTAAGCCGCTATCTATTATCCCACAGCATATAAAAATTGACCCGGAACAAAACGAAAAAGCCGGGCAATTAGCCCGGCTTTTCACATCAGGATTAACTACTGAGAGTTATTCTTCAGTATCATCAATCTCGACAGCTTCTACTTCCGGACGATCAACAAGCTCTACGTAAGCCATAGGAGCTGCATCACCAGAACGCAGGCCACACTTCAGAATACGAATGTAGCCACCGGGACGACCCTCATAACGGGGACCCAGCTCACCAAACAGTTTACCGACAGCTGCCTTGTCACGCAGACGGCTGAATGCCAGGCGACGGTTGGCTACGCTGTCCTGCTTCGCCAACGTAATCAGCGGCTCGGCGACACGGCGCAGTTCCTTGGCTTTTGGCAAGGTTGTTTTAATCAGCTCGTGCTCAACCAGAGAGTTAGTCATGTTGCGAAACATGGCGCGACGGTGAGCACCTGTACGGCTAAGTTTGCGGCCACTATAACGATGACGCATGGTTCTACTTCCTTTAAAAGTGTTGCTATCTCAGCAATAAACTCAATTTCACGGAGCCAGTTAGGCGGGCTCCGCAGCAATTAAATATGATCGTTTTCGGTACGCAGGCTTGATGGTGGCCAGTTTTCCAGGCGCATACCCAGAGACAAACCACGTGATGCCAGCACATCCTTAATTTCAGTCAGTGACTTTTTACCCAGGTTGGGGGTCTTCAGCAGTTCCACTTCGGTACGCTGAATCAGGTCACCAATATAATAAATGCTCTCCGCCTTCAGGCAGTTGGCAGAGCGTACAGTCAGCTCAAGATCGTCAACTGGGCGCAGCAGAATAGGATCAACTTCCTCCTCTTTCTCTACCGGCTCGGAGAGACTTTCACTTTCCAGGTCCACAAAGACAGCCAACTGCTGTTGCAGAATGGTCGCTGCGCGGCGAATCGCTTCTTCGGGATCGATAGTCCCATTGGTTTCGAGATCAAGAACCAGTTTGTCCAGGTCAGTACGCTGCTCAACACGGGCACTTTCCACCACATAGGCAACACGGCGCACAGGACTGAAAGTGGCATCCAGGTGCAGTCGACCAATGGAACGCGTCTCTTCATCATCAGAAGCACGACTATCTGCGGGCTGGTAACCGCGACCGAGCACAACGTGCAAAGTCATTTCCAATGCAGTATCACCAGTGATATTGGCAATCACGTGCTCAGGATTTTTAATTTCAGTGGAGTTGTCTACCTGAATATCGCCAGCAGTTACAACACCTTTACCCTTTTTACTCAACGTCAGGGTGACTTCTTCCTTGTCGTGCAAAACGATGGCTACATCTTTCAGGTTCAGAAGGATTTCAATGACGTCTTCCTGAACACCTTCAATGCTGCTGTATTCATGCAGCACACCTTCAATTTCAACTTCAACGATAGCGGCACCCGCCATAGAAGAGAGAAGAATGCGACGCAGCGCATTGCCCAGTGTGTGTCCAAAACCACGCTCAAGCGGTTCCAGAACAACCTTGGCACGAGTGGAGCCATACTCTGTTACATCAATGTTTCTGGGCGTTAAAAATTCATGTACTGATGTCTGCATATCTGTTCCTGCTCGTTGATGTCGCTTCGCTGTCGGTTAATAACAACGCGTTACTTGGAGTAGAGTTCCACAATCAGGTTTTCATTGATCTCGGCAGGAAGGTCGGCGCGCTCCGGAGAGCGTTTGAAAACACCTTCCAGTTTGTTGGCATCAACCTCTACCCACTCAACAAGACCACGCTGTGAAGCGATCTGAATAGCTGATTGAATACGCAATTGATTCTTGGACTTTTCACGAATGCTCACGACATCACCGTCAGCAACACGGTAAGAAGCAATATTCACTTTCTTACCATTAACGAGAATGGCATTGTGCGCAACTAACTGGCGGGATTCGGCACGTGTGGAGCCAAAGCCCATACGGTAAACCACATTGTCGAGACGACGTTCCAGCAATTGCAGCAGGTTTTCACCTGTTGCACCTTTGATGCGCGCCGCTTCTTTGTAATAGTTGCGGAATTGTTTTTCCAGCACACCATAGAGACGGCGCACTTTTTGTTTTTCACGCAGCTGAACGCCATAATCAGAGAGACGACCACGGCGCTGGCCGTGTTGTCCGGGAGCGCTTTCTGCACGGCACTTGGATTCCAGAGGACGGATACCGCTCTTCAGGAAAAGATCAGTGCCTTCGCGACGGGAAAGTTTACACGTTGGTCCGAGATATC
>SBGI01000269.1 GCA_006227015.1 Gammaproteobacteria bacterium | reverse complement strand
AACTGCTCGGTTTCGATGGTGTGGAAATTCACGGTGCCCACCAGTACCTGATCGACCAGTTCTTCTGGGAGGGCAGCAACCACCGTACTGACGGTTACGGCGGCTCCATCGAAAACCGCGCACGTTTTGCCATTGAAGTGGTCAAGGCGGTCCGTGCCGTGGTCAGCGAGGACTTCCCGGTGGTATTCCGATTCTCCCAATGGAAGCTGACCGACTATGACGCGCGCATTGCAACAACCCCGGAAGACCTGGGCGCCATTCTCAAGCCACTGGCCGCAGCAGGCGTCGATTATTTCCACGCCAGCACCCGCCGTATGTGGGAACCGGCCTTCGAAAGCTCACCGGATAACTTGGCCACCTGGACCAGACGTCTCACCGGCAAACCGGTCATTACCGTGGGCAGCGTTGGGCTGGACAAGGAATTCCGCGTCGGCCACTTCACCCGCGAGGAAAACCCGGATGCGAAAAGCAGCGTCGACCTGGTGCAACTGGCGCAGGGTATTCACGACGACCGCTACGACCTGATTGCCGTGGGCCGCGCCGTGCTGGCCGATCCGCAGTGGGCCAACAAGGTGCGTAACAACCGGCTGGAGGACATTGTCCATTTTGATGCATCAGCCCTGGACGAGCTGGTGGTGTGATTTCCCTGCCAACTAATTTTCCTCCCCCCAAATTGCGTTGATTTCCGGTTCAGCGCAGACCTTATACCCCGCCAGCAATGGCGGGGTTTTTTATGGCTTGGTAGAAAGAACGGGAAAAATGGCGCTATGATCAAGTGCCAGGGATAGGAGCACGCTACACAGGGAGGTCCGTCTTATGACTATTCAATCTTCCTTATCGAAATGCACAAAGATGAAGCAGGCTTTTCCCTCGTTATACGAAAAAATGGCAAGGAAATATGGATATAAATTATGACACGTTGGTATGACTTCACTGACTCGGGTTATGAATTTCCAGAGCTTGGAGTACTGCGCGCTAAATGGAGAAAAGTTCCGGACGAAAAAGCGAGAAATGTAATAGCGCAAACTCACCAGTACTATGATTTTATGCGCACAATGATTATCGAACGCCTTCAGAGCTGGTCACATCCCCCTGGCGAGCGAAAAGATTGGTTTAAACCTACTCCATTGGTTCTGTCTGCTAGAGCAGGCGCAGTATCAAATTTGGTGGTTTCTGGGGTTTCAATTGTCGAGTGCGCGATGCGTTCTCACGCAGAAAATAGAAAAATAAAGAAGGTGATAAAAAAATCTCCAAACTATCGAACTCTAGGTATGCTGATAACATCTTGGGAAAATAGCCCTGAATTCCGATCTGAAATAGAGCCTCTACTTGACCAGCTTAAACGTGTTCATGCACATCGAAATGGCATTCACTTATATGCTTGCTTCGAAAGAGATTGGTCAGATGTGGTTGCTGATGAGATGGTTATAGTTGGAGAATTAGATGGTTTGTTTAAATTTTTTCAAGAGTTGGAGCCCCTTGAGTAAAACAGATACCGAATGGCACAAGTTTACTCCGCATGCAAAGGCTGACTCTGTGGGAGAGCCACTTTGCTACAGCCCCGTAACCTGTTGTTAATGAAAAGGAAATAACTGCATGAGTGATATAGTTTTTATCCTAGGAGCGGGGGCTTCAAAACAATGTGGTGCGCCATTGATGGGCGATTTCCTTGACGTCGCTCATCGACTAACCCGTGCAGGCGAAATTAGCGACATAAATGATCATTTTGGGAGAGTTTTTCGTGCAATAGGAGCACTACAGGCCGTTCATTCCAAAGCACAGCTTGATTTGACTAACATTGAATCTATCTTTACTGCGCTAGAAATATCAAATGTACTCAAGCGACTGCCGGGATTTGAGGCGGATGAGATTCCCGGTGTAATTGCTTCGCTTAAAGAGGTAATAGTGAAAACTCTGGAATCGACAATCGATTTTCCGACTTCACGTTCTCACATTGGCGTTCCTAAACCATACGAACAGTTTGCAGAATTGGTTAGGCATTTAAGATCCGAGGCGCACCCAAATCAAAGCGTTTCAGTGATCACATTCAATTATGATATTGCGGTAGATATGGCACTTTACCAGCATGGGATGGGGCCTGATTACGGGATACCGCCAACTTCAAGAAGTCACAACCCAGTATCGCTTTTTAAGTTACACGGATCTCTCAATTGGGCGCAAAGAAAGGATAGTGGAGGAGTTTATCCGTTACAGCTTGATCAGTATTTCGACAAATACCGCATTCAAAGCTGGGAAGAAAGAGGGTCATGTAAAATTCCTATTGGGTCTCAACTACGAGAGTATTACTCTAAGCATACGGACATTGATGTGGAGCTAGAGCCGGTGATAGTGCCACCGACATGGAATAAATCCGACTATCACCATGCTCTTTCAACGATTTGGGGCAAGGCGGCTCACAATCTGAGTGAAGCGCACACTATTTTTATTTGCGGTTATTCGCTTCCAGAGACAGACGCATTTTTCAAACTCCTTTATGCACTGGGTACAGTTGGTACTTCTCCGCTAGAGAAGATTATCGTATATAACCCAGATGAAACTGGGTTAACCAATGACAGATTTAAAAATATGCTCGGCCCAGGTGCTATTGCTCGGTACGAATATCGAGCTAAAACATTTGGTGAAGCAATACATGACATTAAGCAACTTTTTCCAGCGAAAAAGTAATAATACATAACAAAGCTATCAACAGTTGGCCGTAAGCAGCGTGGATATCCTTAGGCTTCGCTCCAGTCGACCGCTTCCGCGACCTTAATCCCATCAATGGCGGCGGACAGAATCCCACCGGCGTAGTCCGCGCCTTCCTCGGCAGGGCATGAACCTGATCGACATCCTACTGAATGGAGGTAAAGCCTCCTTCAGTTGAAAACTGAGGTGCGAGCGATCTCGTTCTGCCTCAGATCTTCACGCAGGTGAAGATGGCGTTTCCGGAGGTTTTGTCCCAGGGGATGATTTTTTCGTAGTCGTGTTCAAATAGCTGAACGTCAAAGTAAGGTTGCAGGATGGCTTGCAGCTCCTCAAAACTCACCGCGACCATCGCATGTTCATCGTGCCAAACCTGGGTTTCTCCCAGAGTTGTTTTCTCTATGTGGAGTTTTAGCGACTGCTTTTCCCCTGATCCACAGTAGTTCCAGCCAGAACTGAACGAGAAGAGGCTGTCATCTTCCTGTGCGGTGTGTCTTGCAAACAAACGGTTGTCAATTTTGTTTTTATCTACCGCGTTAAAACAGAAGACGCCATCGGTTTTTAACGCGCTGTGCACACTGAGGATACATTCTTTCAATTTTTCTATCCCATTGTTGTAATGAAT
>SBGI01000077.1 GCA_006227015.1 Gammaproteobacteria bacterium | reverse complement strand
CCCCCTGAGTGGCTTCAACCGCGTGATAAAACGACTGGAAGACCTGTGCATCGGCACATTTATCTGCCTGTTGATCACGCCTATTTGCCTGTTAATTGCTCTGGCGCTAAAACTCACATCACCCGGCCCCATCCTCTTCAAGCAATATCGCCACGGCCTAGACGGCAAACGTTTCAAGGTCTACAAATTCCGATCCATGGAAATTCATGAAGAATCCAATGGCGCTATAACACAGGCGAAGCCTGGGGATCCCAGGATCACCAAGCTGGGGGCCTTCTTGCGCCGAACCAGCCTGGACGAGTTACCGCAGTTCATTAATGTCCTGCAAGGACGCATGTCCATTGTCGGTCCCCGGCCCCACGCCCTTTCCCATAATGAGTATTATAAGGACTTGGTCGAGTCCTATATGTGGCGACACAAGGTGAAGCCAGGGATTACCGGGCTTGCACAAATCAAAGGATATAGGGGGCTAACAGATACCCTGGATAAAATGGAAAAGCGGGTGGAATATGACCTCGAATACATCAACAACTGGTCCCCATGGCTGGACCTGAAAATCATTTTCCTGACCATTTTTAAAGGCATATTTCACAAAAATGCCTTTTAGCCATTTCCTGTACAATTTTCATATCACTTTTATCCAGTACCAGCTGGAACAGTTAGATTAACGCGTTCGATCAATAACGGATATTCCATAATCACCAGGAGCACGATAATGAAATTATTCGACTACCCAGGTGTCCCCAACCCACGACGTCTCAATATCTTCCTGTCAGAGAAGGGCCTTGATTTTCCACGCACGCAGGTGAATCTGATGAAGGGTGAGCAATTTGCCGAGGATTTTCGGGTCAAAAGCCCCAACTGTGATGTCCCTGTTCTGGAACTGGACGATGGCAGCTGCATCTCCCAGACAAATGCCATTTGCCGATATCTGGAAGCTGAGTACCCGGAGCCTCCGCTATTCGGGCGAAGTGCTCTGGAGATTGGTCAGGTAGAGATGTGGAATAACATCTGCTTTACCAACGGCTTTCAGGCCGTCGCCGACCTTTTTAGGAACGGGCCGGACTGGTTTGAAGGGCGCGCTCTTGTTGGCCCCCACAGCTACGATAAAATTCCTGCTCTGGTTGAGCGGGGAAAGCAGCGGGTCGCCAACTTCTATCAGGATATTGACCAACACCTTGAGAATAAAGACTATTTCGTGAAGGGTTATTTCTCAGTCGCCGATATCACAGCTGTGGTCACGGTGGACTTTGCCGTGTGGACAGGTATGGCCATTCCGGCAACATGTGCACACCTGCTTGACTGGCATCAGCGTGTATCTGAACGCCCCAGCGTCAAGGTAAATTCCTAGTGACTGTCGCCATGACAGTCAAAGTTTTACAAGGTACACTCCGCACTTGATGTTATGGATTGGAGCAAGGCATGGCCCGGGGTATCAACAAGGTAATTCTGATCGGCAATTTGGGCAAAGACCCGGAAACTCGCTATCTGCCCAGTGGTGGCGCAGTCACAAACCTCACTCTGGCAACCAGTGAATCTTGGAAAGACAAACAGACCGGCCAGCAACAGGAACGTACCGAGTGGCATCGAGTGGTGTTCTTTAATCGTCTCGCCGAGATTGCTGCGGAATATCTAAAAAAAGGCAGTAAAGTCTATATTGAAGGCTCTCTGCGCACCCGCAAATGGCAAGGACAAGACGGGCAAGACCGCTATACCACAGAAATTGTCGCCAGCGAAATGCAAATGCTGGACAGCCGCGGGGGCTCTTCCGGCTATGATGACATGCCACCACCTTCCCAGCAAAGCCCAGCTCAAAATAAAATGCCAGCCAGTGCTAACACGAACAACGTGCCTGACCCCGGCTTTGATAGCTTTGACGACGACATCCCGTTTTGATCCTCTGCTCCAGAGCCTGCCAGAACAAAAAAGCCCCTCGAATGAGGGGCTTTTTTGTTCTTGGTTGTCCAACGAGATTAGGCCGTAGACTCTATCGGCCGACCCAATACTTCCTCCATTGACTCACTGTTAAACAAGTCGTGGTCCACCTTGAAATAGGCCAGGTGGTGCTCCTGCATCACCACCACATCAAAAACACCTGGGACCTTGCCTACGAAGTCTGTTGCGGTAATGCGTTCCTCAGGATGAAGTGAAACCACCAGACTCTTCAGGTGGCGAGGCTTTTTCATGGTTGAAGCCACAACCAACCATAACAAAATTAGTCCTGACGCCAACCAGAACACCTGCTCATAACCATACTGGTGCGCAACATAGCCGCCTGAAACACCCCCGGCAAATGCGCCAAGAAACTGACTGGTGGAGTAAATCCCCATTGCTGTTCCTCTCCCGCCCGCCGGTGCGGACTTGCTCACCAAGGATGGCAATGTTGCTTCGAGCAAGTTAAAGCCCATAAAAAAGACAAAAAGCCCGAACACAAACAACCATCGATGCTCAGTACCTGTGCCCAGTAACACTTCGCCAACACCCAGGACCAGTACTGCGGCAACAAATACTGGTTTCATCTTGCGCCTAGTCTCAGCAAGAATAATAAACGGCAACATACAGAGGAAAGACAAACCCATGGCACCCAGATAAATCGTCCAGTGCTGGTCTCTTGGGAAATGCAGATTTTGTTCCAGCAAAACAGGAACCGCGACCCAGCTGGCCATCTGAGCGAAATGCAAGACCCCTATTCCCAAGTTAAGGCGCAACAGGTCACTATCGCGCAACAGTCGCCCAAACATCTCCGGAACAGCCTCAGCTTCCGCATTGTGAGTAATTGTTGCCGGCGTAGGAATAACTAAAAGTAAAATAAGAATACCGACTATGGCCAGTACAGCAGCAATCCAGAACAGACCGGAAAGGCCCCACTTACTCGCCAGAATAGGGCCAAAAATCATTGAAAACGCAAAAGAAATACCAATACTACCGCCAACTGCAGCCATGGCCTTGGTACGGTTCTGCTCAGTAGTCAAATCAGATAGCAATGCCATGATCGTACTGGCAACAGCTCCAGCACCCTGCATCGCCCGACCTGCAATCAACCCCCACATGGAGTCCGTCAGTGCTGCCAGCAGACTGCCAGCCAAAAACATCAACATACCGCCAACGATTACCGGCTTACGCCCAACGCGATCAGAAAGAAAGCCTAAGGGTATTTGAAATACACCCTGGGTGAGTCCGTAGACGCCCAATGCCAACCCCACGAGGAAAGCCGAGCTACCGGCATACTGACCTGCATAGAGCGCCAGCACAGGCAGTAACATAAACAACCCAACCATACGGAAGGCATAGAGGGAGGCCAAACCTACGAGGCTTTTACGTTCCAATGGGTTCATGGGAGTTA
>SBGI01000130.1 GCA_006227015.1 Gammaproteobacteria bacterium | reverse complement strand
ATATCACAGGTGGCAGTACGGCGGGGGTCGATGACCACAACCCGCATATTGGGATTCCTGTTTTTGGCGGCCACCATACGGCGATATAGCACCGGGTGTGTCCAGGCCGCATTGGAGCCTACCAGAACCAGCAGGTCGCAGCTCTCGAGGTCTTCGTAGCTGCAGGGAACGGCGTCTCCGCCAAAGGCGCGTTTGTAGCTGGCCACAGCCGACGACATGCAGAGTCGGGAATTGGTGTCGACATTGCCGGTGCCAATAAAGCCCTTGGCCAGTTTGTTGGCCACGTAATAGTCTTCGGTGAGCAGCTGGCCGGACAGATAAAAAGCGATGGCTTCAGGGCCATAGGTATCGCGGACAGTTCGCAATCGGTCGGCCACAGTATCGAGGGCAGTGTCCCAGTCCACCTGTTCCCCGTCGATTTTGGGGTATAACAACCGCCCGTGATCACCCATGGTTTCATGCAGGGCAGAACCTTTGACGCAGAGGGCACCAAGGTTGGCCGGGTGGGATTTGCCCCCGGAGACAGCGATGATCTGATCGTCGCGCAACCTGGCGGACACACCACAGCCAACACCACAGTATGGGCAGGTTGTATCCTTTGTGTTTGCTTGCTCGGTCATGTCATTCCATCGATCTAATACAGACAGGGTTGCTAACGATTGTGTTTGGTCAAAATAATCTCGTGGTGAATGCGTTCCCCGGTTTCAGGCGGGGACAGCAAACATCAACTGTTGCTCATGGTCGCCAAGGAACTTGTTGGAGCCGATCAGTGTTTCGTATTCACTACACAGGCTTTTGTCGCCAAATAACAGAGCGGCCTGCAAGCAGTTGTCGCGAATAACCAGACGACGATAAATCCCGGCTATGGGGTCATTGATGACAATGTCGCGACTGTGTTCGTCCATGTTGAGATTGCCCGCTGAAAAAACATCAATCCCGGATACTTTCAACTGTGTGGAGTGTTCACGGGGTTGATAGCTGGCGGGTCGTTCAAGCAGTGTTTCGGTCAGTACCGTGGCCTGATCCCAGATGGGGGCAACAATACCAACGGTGACGCCGTTATGTTCTGCACATTCACCGAGGGCGTAGATATTGGGGACGCTGGTACGCATCTGGTCATCAACCACAATGCCACGTTCGATGACCACGCCGCTGCTTTGAAAGACTTCCACATTGGGTGTGATTCCAGTGGCAAAGACCACCAGCTCGGCTTCGAGGTGGCGGCCATCTTCCAGTGTGATGCCGGTGACCTGATCTATGCCCGTGACTTCAGCTGTCCTGGCATTGGTCAGGATTTTTACGCCGCTGCCTTCCATACTTTCTTTCAGCATGTTGGCGGAGTGTTGGTCCAGTTGCCGGTTCATCAGGGCATCGCTATGGTGAAGCACTGTGACGTCCAGGCCGAGTTTGTTCAGGCCATAGGCCGCCTCAAGCCCCAACAGGCCACCGCCGACCACAAGTACCTTTTCGCCTTGTTCGGCAAAGCTCTGCATGATGGCAATGTCATCGAGGGTGCGAAAGGCCATGACGCCGGGCAGATTATTGCCGGGTACGTGGGGAATAAAGGGTCGTGAACCGGTGGCAATGACAATGCTGTCAAACGCCTGCTGCCAGCCGGACGCTGTGAAAATGGTGCGGCTGTCACCATCCAGGCGCATTACCGGATCGCCAGTGCGCAGTTGGATATTGTGTGACTGATACCAGTCGTCATCCAACAGGGGCAAGCCATCTATGGGGTTGTCCCCCGCGAGAACGGTGGATAACTGTATGCGGTTATAGGGTTTGATGCGCTCCTCGCCAAGCATGGTGATGGAGCCCCGGTAACCTTCGTTGACCAGGGCTTCAGCCAGCCGGGCAGCGGCCATGCCGGTGCCGATAATAGCGAGGCGAGGTGTCATGTTCAGGCGGCCTCGGGTTTCTCGCTATCATCTTCATTGTCGGCAGCAGACTCGGTGTTTGCTGTTGACGCTTCAGATGCGGTTGTTTCCGTGCTGGCGGCCGGATTCTTCTGTTTCTCGTAAAGGAAACGCAGAACCTGTTGTCGGTAATGGATAAAGTCGGCATCTTCCGCCAGGGCCAGTCGATCTCTGGGGCGCGGCAGTTTGACATCGAGGATTTCGCCAATGGTCGCGGCAGGGCCGTTAGTCATCATGACAATGCGATCCGAGAGCAATACCGCCTCGTCCACATCGTGGGTGATCATGATGACGGTGTTACCCAACCGTGTCTGGATTTCCATTAGTGAATCCTGCAGATGCGCGCGGGTCAGGGCATCCAGTGCGCCGAAGGGTTCGTCCATCAGGAGTACCTTGGGCTGCATTGCCAGACAGCGAGCGATACCGACCCGTTGTTTCATGCCGCCGGAGATTTCTCCCGGCAGTTTGTGCATGGCATGTTCCATGTGCACCAGCTGGAGGTTGTGTTCAATCCAGTCGTGCATTTCTGCCTTGCTTTTAGTTTTCTTGAACACCCTTTTTACGGCCAGTTCAACATTCTGATAAACGCTCAGCCAGGGCAGCAGGGCGTGGTTCTGGAATACCACGGCGCGGTCGGGGCCGGGTTTATCCACTTCTTTGCCTTCCAGGATGACACCGCCTTCGGTCGCCTCGTAAAGCCCGGCGACAATGTTCAGTACGGTAGATTTGCCACAGCCGGAATGCCCGATCAGGGAAATAAATTCACCTTTATCGATACTCAGGTCGACGGCCTGCAGCGCCCGGAAAGGCTTGTCATCAGTGGGAAACTCGATGCCCACATGGCTGATCTCAAGATAACTGTTTTTCATAACCTGCTCCTTGACTAAATGCCTTGGGGTTAACGAAGAATGGCCTGTTTGTCCCAGCTAATGCTGCGCTGAACGGCCAGCATTAAGCGGTCAAGAATAAAACCGATAATACCGATGGTGAGCACGGCAACCATGATACGGCCCAGGGAATCAGAAGAGCCGTTCTGGAATTCATCCCAGATGAATTTGCCCAGTCCCGGGTTCTGCGCGAGCATCTCGGCAGCAATCAATACCATCCAGCCGGTGGCCAGGGACAGTCGCAGGCCGGTAAATATCATCGGGATGGCGGAAGGGATCACAATGGTGCGCACATGCACCAGGGAAGGCAGCTGAAGCACCCGGCTGACGTTCACCAGGTCGCGATCAATGCTGGTGACGCCAACGGTGGTGTTGATCACGGTGGGCCATAGGCAGCAGAGGGTAACGGTGAAGGCGGATGTCAGGAAAGCCTTTTCAAATATGGGCTCTTCACTGACGTAGAGCGCGGACACCACCATGGTGACCAAAGGCAACCATGCCAGTGGCGATACGGGTTTAAAAGTCTGAATAATCGGGTTGACCGCCTGGTAGACCTTTTCGCTGAGACCGCAAACGATGCC
>SBGI01000323.1 GCA_006227015.1 Gammaproteobacteria bacterium | reverse complement strand
CATAACAAGGGGATTATTGTGAATAAATCTGAACTCGTTGATGCTATTGCTGATTCAGCCGATCTGTCTAAAGCTTCTGCCGGTCGCGCTCTTGATGCTGCCATCGATGCTGTTACTAGCGCCCTCAAGAAAGGCGATGCGGTATCTCTAGTTGGCTTTGGAACTTTTTCTGTGAAACAACGTGCTGCTCGTACAGGCCGTAACCCTCAGACTGGTGCTGAAATTAAAATTGCCGCTGCCAGTGTCCCTAGCTTCAAAGCAGGTAAAGCATTGAAGGACGCTGTTAATAAATAACACAGTGTCGTAGTTTGATTTTTTTCTATGAAAAGGCGCATCGGCGATGCGCCTTTTTTTATACAATAACGAGAATGTTTTTTTCCTGAATCGAAGAGATCTCTATGCTTCAGAACTTTCGAGACAACCTGCATGGTGCAACCAAGGGGATTTTGATTGCGATCATTATTGTTCCCTTTGCCCTGTTTGGCGTCGATGCCCTCTTTATGAGTGGCAGTGCCGTGGAAGAAGCAGCCAACGTTAATGGTGAGACCATTACCGAGCTGCGCCTGCAACAGGCGGTGGTTTTGCAGAAACAGCAGATTCTTAACCGCTACGAGAATATTGATCCCACCCTGGTGGATGAAGATCAGCTGCGTGCGCCGGTGATGCAGCAGCTGATTCGCCAGAAAGTTGTTGAGCAGGCCGCCGTGGATCAGGGCATGGGCGTGGATAAAAAGACGCTGTATCGGATATTGCTGGAGGTCCCGGATTTTCAGACCGATGGCAAGTTTGATACCGAGCGCTATGAGTTTGTCCTGAGACAGATGGGTTATTCACCCACCTCCTATAACAAGCTGCTGACCACCGATATGGTGACCAACCAGTTTATGCAGGGTGTTGCTGCGACAGGATTCTCTACCTTGCAGGAAAGCACGCTGCTGGCAGGTATTACCGAGCAGACGAGAGACTATTATTATCTGACCATCCCCCGCGAACCCCTGCTGGAAAGCATTGAGGTGGCGGAAGCTGATATCGAGTCCTATTACAACAGCAACCAGGAAGAATTCCGGTCAGAAGAAAAGCTGGTTGTTGAATACGTCGAGTTAACACCAGCTGATTTCACGGAGGAAGTCGATCTAGAACAAAGCATGGTGGATGAAGTGGTTGATGCCAGAATTGCTGCGGCAGCCTCCAGACGCTCACGGCATGTGGCTCAAATCCTGCTGGAAGTTCAGGATGACGATAGCCATTTGGAAAAGCTGGCAGAGATTCAGAAGCAGCTCGAAACTGGTGAGTCGTTTGCTGACCTGGCCCGTGAATATTCTGAAGACTACGGTACGGCAGAACAGGGTGGTGACCTCGGGTACGTTCAGGCAGGTGACCTGCCGGGTCCGCTGGGTGCCACTCTGGATAAACTGGCGGTTGGCGAGGTCTCCGGAGTGGTGGAAAGTGATCTGGGCGTACACCTGCTCAAATTGCTTGATGAAAAAGCTGCCGATGTTCCCTCCCGTGAACAGCTCGAGCCCAGTGTACGTCAGGAGCTGATGCATCAGCTGGCGATGGAGCTGCTTCCGGTGCGAATCGAGGAATTAAAGGATCTTTCCTACAATGCTGACAGCCTGGAATCTGTTGCCAACAGGCTGGGTGTCCCATTGCAGGTTTCAGAGCCCTTTGCCCGAAGTGATGGCACGGGAATTTCGGCCAACCCCATTGTTGCGCAAGCTGCCTTTAGCAAACCTGTTCTTAGTGAAGGGTTGGCTAGTGAAGTGCTGGAACTGGCCGATGACCACGTCATGGTGCTGAAACTGAAAGAACGGATTCCCGAAACACTGCAACCCTTGGCAGATGTTCGCGATCAGATAAAAGCCATGCTCAAGGCTCAATATGCCAGCCGTGAACTGCAGCAGCGTGGTGAAGCCTTGGCTGAGCGGGCCAGGTCCGGTGATAGTATTGAAGATATCGCCAAGCAGGAAGAGCTGGAGTGGCAGGTGAGCCTGGACACCAAGCGTTTTTCCGGCAACCAGAACAGCCAGATACGTGAACGCGTATTTGAGATGCCTGAGCCCGGCGAGACACCGGTTGTGGACAACCTTGTCCTGAACAATGGCGACTATGTCCTCGTCTCTCTGGTGAAAGTCCAGGAGGGCGATTATTCACAGTTGAGCAGTGAGCAGCAGAAATTGCTGACGGCAACCGTTGCCCTGACCAATGCCAGCCGGGACTATCAGGCCTATGAGCGGACACTGCTGGAGCAGGCAGATGTCGCGTCAAAATATTGATCTGGCCATTCAGCTGGCAAATCAAACGTAGAATTACACGGCATCAAGGAGTTCCACGGGTGCAGTGAGAGTAAGAGTGGAGTTGTGATAAATGGCGGATTTTCAGTATGACCTGGTGATCATCGGCAGCGGCCCGGCAGGTGAAGGGGCCGCAATGTCAGCGGTTAAGCAGGGTTGGTCCGTGGCTGTTGTGGATGAGCGCATGCAGGTGGGAGGGAATTGTACCCACCTGGGAACCATCCCATCAAAGGCCTTGCGTCACTCAGTACGTCGCATGGTGCAATTTAATACCATGCCCATGTTTCGTGCGGTTGGTGAACCTCGCTGGTTTTCTTTTCCCGAGTTGATGCAAGCTGCTGATGAAGTGATTCGCAAGCAGGTGGATGGTCGTACCCGGGAGTACTCGCGCAATCGTATCCGCTTGCATGTAGGACGCGCTACTTTCACCGACTCCCATGAAATTTCCATCAAAAAGGCTGACCATACCAACGAAACTATCAAGGGTCGCTTCTTTTTGATTGCTACCGGCTCAAGCCCCTACCATCCCGACGATGTGGACTTTAGCCACCCCTGTATTTTTGACAGTGATTCGATTCTTAAACTGAACCGCACGCCTCGCAACATTATCATTTATGGTGCAGGTGTTATTGGCTGTGAATACGCCTCCATTTTTGCGGGGCTGGAAACCCGGGTAGAGCTGGTCAACACCCGCGCGGGGTTACTGTCGTTCCTTGACGGAGAAATTTCAGATGCCCTGAGCTATCACCTCCGGGACTTGAATGTGAATGTCAGGAACAATGAGGAATACGCGAAGATAGAAACCCGTAATAACGGTGTCACCATGGAGCTCAAGTCGGGCAAGCGCATTCACGCCGAGGCGTTACTCTGGAGCAATGGCCGCTCAGGTAATACCCAGGGAATGGGGCTCGAAACGATCGGGCTGGAATCAGATAGCCGTGGCCAGCTGGAAGTTAACGAACACTATCAAACCAGCGTGCCACATATTTACGCCGCTGGCGATGTAGTGGGGTGGCCGGCTCTGGCTGGCGCGGCCTATGATCAGGGCCGTTTTGCCGCGGCACATATGTGTGGTACGGCCCGTGAGTACCACGTGGAAGATGTGGCTACTGGTATTTACACGATTCCCGAGATCAGCTACGTGGGTAAAACAGAGGCGGAACTCACAGAGCAACAGATACCCTATGAAATTGGCCGGGCTTATTTCAAGAACATTGCTCGGGCACATATTTCCGGTGAGGAAGTGGGCGTATTGAAAGTCCTCTTTCATCAGGAAACGCTGGAGATACTGGGTGTTCACTGTTTCGGTGCCGAGGCTGCCGAGATTGTGCACATTGGCCAGGCCATCATGAACCAGAAAGGTGAAGCCAACACCATCGAGTATTTCATCCGCACCACATTCAACTACCCCACCATGGCCGAGGCCTATCGTATCGCTGCCATTAACGGTATTAACCGTTTGTGCAGGGAGTCTCGCAAGCTGGTGGTCTAGAGGGTTTTTGTGGAGTCTGGAATTGGTTTGCCCAAAATCAGCTCGATAAAAAAAGGCGCCTGTAAAGGGCGCCTTTTTTGAACGTAACCGGAACTTAAAAAGTTATTCGGTAGGAGCCTCGGCTCGCTTCAGGACCGAGTGCAAGACCAGATCATTTTCAAAGTACACTACAAAGTCGCTGTATTCCCATGAGGAGATCGGCGGCTCGCCAACGGCATCCTGCATACCCAGTGGCTCGCCAAACTGCTCCCTGACACGTTCTTTGCTGATGCCGCGGTGGGGCCGCTCTAGTGCCTGTTTTTCTGCGGCTTGTTGCCCGACCGGTACTACCACTTGCTCTGCAGCCAGGGGCAGTGAAAGTAAAGCGATAAGGGGCACTAGCAAAAGCTTGTTCATAGTATGAATTCCTTGATTTTAATCATCACCGGCAGCGTCCGAGTTTTGCAGCGTTACCTGTGATTATAGTAAGCAGAAATGTGCCAAGTGCAACCGCAAAATCCCCAAGGATCGAAAAACAGGCAGTTAATCACATAAATCGGAGCTTGTTTGGCCCCGTGTATTCCGATTAAATGCCAGCCATGAATGCCAACCTACCTCTGTTCATTGGCCTGCGATACATCCGTAGCAAAAGGCGTAATGGCTTTGTTTCCTTTATTTCACTACTGTCTTTCATTGCCATGGCGTTGGGTGTGATGGCGCTGATACTGGTGTTATCAGTCATGAATGGCTTCGATCGTGAAATTCGGGAACGTATTCTCAGTGTGGTTGCTCACGCCGCGTTGGTCGACGAAAAGGGCGTTGAAGATTGGCGGGCACTGGGGGCCTGGGCTCTTGAAGATAAAGGGGTTGATGCTTTTGCACCCTTTGTGGAGGGATACGGGCTTTTAACCTCGGACACTGCCAGCCAGGGGGTGTTGCTGCATGGCATAGACCCTCACCTTGAACAGTCAGTCAGCCCGGTGGCAGAACATATGCTGGTTGGTGAGCTGGCCCTGTTGCAACCCGGAGAATATGGCATTGTGCTGGGTAATCTGCTGGCCAGAACGCTGGGTGTGATCCGCGGTGATCAGGTGATGCTTTCCCTGCCGGAACTGAATGTGACCCCGGCAGGCATTTTCCCCCGTTACAAGCGATTCAGGGTACTGGGTGTGTTTCAGGTCGGCGCCCAGGTAGACAGTGGTATGGCCTTTATCCATTATGGGGATGCCCAGAAACTCTATCGCATGAGCGGGCGCGTCAGCGGTGTTCGTCTGCGGGTCAGTGACCCCTATCGTGTGGATGAGGTGGCATCAAGGTTGCGTTCCGCATCGCAAGAAGACCTGGAAGTAAAAACCTGGACCGGTGAGATGGGGAATCTTTTTCAAGCCATTGAGATGGAGAAAAAAGTGGTGGGTCTGTTGTTGGCCGCGATTGTTGCCGTGGCCGCCTTCAACATTGTTGCCAGCCTGACGTTGATGGTGGCAGATAAGCGTCGCGATATCGCCGTACTGCGAACCCTGGGCGCAGAAGGCAAAACCATTTCGCGAATCTTCAGAATACAGGGGACGGCGGTAGGCCTTTTTGGTGTCGTGACCGGGGTAATCTGTGGCTGCCTGCTGGCCCTGGGCATAGCCGACCTGGTAAGCCTTCTGGAACGCTATCTGGGTTTTCAGGTGTTTGATCCCGATGTCTATTTTATCAGTGAACTGCCTTCCCGACTGATGTGGCAGGATGTGCTTGCGATCAGTCTTCTGGGTGTGACTTTGAGTTTGATTGCCACACTCTACCCGGCCCATCGCGCGGGCCAGGTTCAGCCGGCGGAGGCATTGCGTTATGACCACTGATCAGCCGGTTCTCAAGTGTCAGGGTTTGAGTCGCCATTACAGCCAGGGTTCGGCCCGCATCGAGGTGCTTAATGGTCTGTCACTGGCAGTCGGCCGCGGTGAGCGCGTGGCTATTATCGGCACATCCGGTTCGGGTAAAACCACGTTGTTGAATTTGCTCGGTGGCCTGGACGACCCCGATGCGGGATCTGTTTGGATCATGGGTAATGATCTGGCGCCCATGAGTGAATCTGAGCGCGCTCGCTGGCGCAACCAGCACCTTGGTTTCGTGTATCAGTTTCACCATTTGCTGGGCGAATTCAGTGCGCTGGAAAATGTGGCCATGCCGTTATTGATTGGTAAGCGCCCCGTTTCTGAAGCCCGGCAACGAGCGGCTGAGGTTCTGTCGAAGGTGGGCCTTGAACACCGCCTGGACCATAAGCCTTCAGAGTTGTCCGGGGGCGAGCGCCAGCGTGTTGCTATAGCCAGGGCGCTGGTGGCAAACCCTGCCTGTGTTCTGATGGATGAGCCGACAGGAAATCTCGACCCTCAGACTGCGGAAACCATCCTGCAGCTACTTATGTCCCTGAATCGGGATATGGGTATCAGCTTTGTGGTGGTGACCCACGACCCGCAAGTCGCTGGCCGTATGGACAGGGTACTGTCGCTGAGTAATGGTCGCCTCGCTGATGTAAGCGCTTCTGCTTCACAGGTTGAGGAATAAACCCCTGTGTTCCGGCCACTGCCTTTCTTTTTGGCGCTGCGTAATTTCACTTCCGGAAGTAGCAACCGGCTGGTTTCCTTTATTTCCCTGCTGGCCATACTGGGACTTGTGCTGGGTGTGGCGCTGCTAATCATTGTCGCTTCCGTGATGAACGGCTTTGATCGTGAAATGGAAACCCGCATCCTTGGTGCGGTACCCCATATCCGGCTGTTTAACCAGGAAGGCATCGAGGATGAGTCTGACCTGAGAGTTGAACTCCTCAAGCACCCGAATGTTGTTGCGGTAATGCCTTTTACCCGGCTTGAAGGCATGCTGACACGCAATGGCAAAACCCGGCCGGTGGAAGTGATGGGCATTGAGCCGGCACTCAGCGGACAGTTCATCGGCCAGTTTTTGCCCGACAGGCTGATCTCCAGGCTTAACGAAGGGTCTGGCGGTGTCATATTGAGTACGGTCGTGGCAGAAAAGCTGGCGGCGAAAGAGGGTGACAGGGTGACCCTGCTGGTGCCATCGCGTAGTGACGGGGGAGCAATTCAGCAGGCGCCTAAGGTTGCTGCCTTTACCCTGTTGGGGACCTTTGCCACCCACACGACACTTGATCAGGGGCTGATGTTGATTCATTTGCCGGAGGCCTCTGCCCTGATGGGCCATGGAGAAAAACCCCTGGGTATGCAGGTTAAAGTCGCCGAGCTTTTTCAGGTCCGCCAGACGGGGTTTCAGTTAATGGGCCGGCTGCCAAACGGATTTTATTTCTCTGACTGGTTGCAGACCCATGGCAACCTTTACCAGGCGATCAAAATGTCCAGGAACATGGTTTCCCTGCTGGTATTTCTGATAATCGCTATTGCCGTGTTTAATGTCATATCCATGTTGATGATGACCGTGATCGACAAGCGCGCGGAAATTGCCATTCTCAAGACCCAGGGTGCCACCGGCACGGAAATAGTGGTCACGTTTCTCGCTCAGGGGTTTCTGATTGGTCTGTTCGGTGCCGGACTGGGAGTGCTGTTGGGAGCTACGGCTGCCTACAACATCACGGAACTTGCGCACTGGCTGGAATCACTGCTCGGTCACCAGCTGTTAAGTTCGGAAATCTACCCTATTGACTACCTGCCCACTGAAATTCATTGGGCCGATGTGGCGATGATTGTTGTTGTTGCCCTGGGTTTGAATTTTTTGGCAACGCTTTATCCGGCTTTCCGCGCTGCAGCAACTCGCCCGGCGGAAGTGTTGCGTTACGAATAGGTCTTTTACACCTTTAGCCAGAGGTGTTGTCTTGCTGCCGACGTTGTCGATGACGTTTGCGCTGTTCCCAGTTTTTTATCACTTTCCAGCGCCACAGGTAAAGGATCGTCAGGTATCCGATTGTTCCACTGACAAGGCCGCAGATCAGGGATCCGGTAAGCAGTGGCAACCAGATGCTGCTGCCCTGGGCAGCTGCCCACTCCCAACTCAGCTCAATGGCAAAATGGGTTTCCTGGTGACCGAGCAACAATACGCCAATGCTGTAGGAGAACAAAAACATCGGTGCAATGGTCAGAGGGTTACTGATCCAGATCAGGGAAATGGCAACCGGCAGATTGGTGCGGAACAGCAATGCCAAAAATGCAGCGATGAACATTTGCCCCGGAACGGGCAAGAAAGCGCAGAAAAAGCCGATAAAGAAAGATGAGGCGATTGAGAACCTGTTGATATGAAACAGGTTGGGGTCTTGCAGGAGAGGTCCCATCCAGCGGACAGGTCTCAACTGTAGTGTTTTGTGGGGGTCGGGTAAGAACCGCCTCAGGGTCTTTCTGGGCATGGAATGCTGGCCGGCAGAAATGGAGGCCGCGATTATGCCGAGTTTTATGGTGATACACCACTCTGCAGAGCAATTGGCTTGCGGGCGGAGCAGGCGTACTATGAGTTAAGGCAGTATTTTGAGCACTGCCAGCATAATAAAATGATCGGATTCGTTTATGGAGCACACGGCGACAAACTGGGTTTACACGATTCTGAACTCTCTGGCAGGGCTGTTTGTTGCCGCGCTGATTGCCGGACTGGTTTGGGTGGCGGTGATGTATGTCGTCGATATTACCCAGTCAAAACATGCGGTGCGCCGCAATTATCCGGTGATTGGACGTTTCCGTTACCTGTTCGAACACATGGGCGGTTTTTTCCGGCAATATTTCTTTGCCATGGATCGCGAGGAAATGCCGTTCAATCGGGCCGAGAGGGCCTGGGTGTATCGGGCTGCCAAGGATGTGGATCGTACCCTGGCATTTGGTTCCACCCGTGACCTGAGGCCTGTGGGCTCCATTTATTTTGTTAACTGTGCCTACCCGACCAGGGGTGAGGATGCCGTTGCCCCAAGTCCGCTGACCATTGGTCCCTACTGCGAACATCCTTATACCACCGCTTCACTGATCAATATTTCAGGCATGAGCTATGGTGCGCTGTCCAAACCGGCAGTGAGGGCACTGTCGAAGGGCGCGGCCAAAGCTGGCTGCTGGATGAATACCGGGGAGGGCGGGTTGTCGCCCTATCACCTAGAAGGGGGCTGTGATCTGGTCTTCCAGATTGGCACGGCCAAGTTTGGTGTCAGGGGTGAAAAGGGCCAGCTCAGTGAGGAGCGGCTGGTGGCCATTGCCTCTTACCCTGAAGTCAAAATGTTTGAAATTAAATTGAGCCAGGGGGCCAAGCCCGGCAAGGGTGGCATTTTGCCAGCTGCCAAGGTAACCCAGGAGGTCGCGCGTATCCGGGCCATCGAGATCGGCGACGATGCGATCAGCCCGAATCGCCACCCGGAAATAGCCAATGCCGCGGGCTTGCTGGATATGGTCGAGCAGGTTCGCCGGGTGACCGGTAAGCCAGTGGGTTTCAAGACCGTCGTTGGCGATACGGACTGGCTGGTAGAACTCTGTGAGCTGATTCTTGAGCGCGGTATTGAGTCCGCTCCCGACTTTATTACCATTGATGGTGCCGAGGGTGGATCGGGTGCGGCTCCCCAGGCGCTACTGGATTACATGGGCATGCCCATACGTGAAAGTTTGCCTGCGGTTGTTGATCTGTTGTGCGGCTATGGTCTGCGGGAGCGAATCAAGGTCATTGCGTCAGGCAAGTTGATTGTGCCTTCCGGAGTGGCCTGGGCGCTCTGTATGGGTGCGGATTTTGTCACTTCCGCGCGGGGCTTTATGTTTTCCCTGGGGTGTATCCAGGCCATGCAGTGCAATAAAAACACTTGCCCCACCGGCGTTACGACTCACGATCCAAAATTACAGCGTGGCCTGGATCCTATGGTGAAATCCGAGCGAGTTGCCAACTACGTGTTCAATATGACCTATGATGTGGGGATGATTGCTCACTCCTGCGGTGTTCTGGAGCCTCGGCAGCTGCGTCGCAAGCATGCCAGAATGGAGACACACTCAGGTCACTCGGAGAGCCTGGAGCATCTCTACCCTTCTGTGGCGGGTGGTGCTTATGTGGAGCATATGAAGATATTTGAGCCATCTGAACCGTAATTCGGTTTTCAGGAGAGCTGAATGGGGCAGTTAATCCAAAAGACCAACTTCAGCGAAAAGGATTTCATAGCTTTTCAGAATAAGCTTCATCATTGCCTTGAAGCCCTTGAGCAGCTGCTGGAACGACCGGGCTTTGGTCGAGGCGACCCCTCCATAGGGGCTGAGCTTGAGTTATACCTGCTCGATGGCAATGGGCGCCCTGTTCCCGAAAACTTGGCTGTGAAAGAGGCCTATGATGACCCCACTGTCACACTGGAATTAAACCGCTATAACCTTGAACTGAATTTCTCTCCCCTGGTGGGGTCCGGCACGCCATTCTCGGCTCTTCAACAGCAAATACTGGATAACCTCTCCGGCTTAAACCTGGAGATGGCCCCATGGCAGGGGCAGGTACTGCCTATCGGTATTTTACCGACATTGCGGGAGAGGGACTTTGGCCCTCAGGTGATGACGGACCTGCCCCGTTACCGTGTGTTGGCCGATGCGGTTCAAGCGCGCCGCAATAGTAGTGGCATTTGCATCGAAGGGCAGGACAGCATGCATCTGGTCCACGATGATGTCACCCTGGAAGGCGCCTGCACCTCATTCCAGGTCCACTACCGCCCGTCCGGGCAGGACCTGGTTAATCTGTGGAATGCTACGCAGTTGATCACGCCGCTTATGGTAGGGGTGGCGGCAAATTCCCCTTTGTTGCTCGGCCATCGCCTCTGGCATGAAACCCGTGTGCCACTGTTTTGTCAGTCTATTGATGGGCTTAATAGCAATGCAGATCATCAGCTACCTCCTCCGAGGGTGAGTTTCGGTCAGGGCTGGTTGCGACATAGCCCCATTGAATTATTTCGCGAGACCGTTCAGCTTTACCCGCCCCTGATTCCAATTCTCAGTGACGAGGACCCCCTGGCTGTGGTGGCCCGGGGTGGGGTGCCGAAACTGGAAGAGCTGTGTTTGCACGATGGCACCATCTGGTCGTGGAATCGCCCGGTCTACGATGCAGGCAATGACCCCCACCTGCGAATTGAAATGCGCGTCCTTCCCGCGGGGCCCAGTGCCGCCGATATGGCGGCAAATGCAGCGTTGTTTATTGGTCTCGCTCAGGGGTTGGCAGATGACGTAGAGCCATTGCTGTCCGCACTACCTTTTTCCTACGCTCGCACCAATTTTTATCGCGCTGCCCAGTATGGTGTGGAGGCAGCTGTTTACTGGCCCAATGCCCATCAGAATAGCCTTGAGGAGCAATCATTGGCGGTGGTACTTGAGCAACTGCTGCCAACAGCGGCAAAAGGCCTGCGTCAGGTCGGTGTTCATGAGGAAGAAATCGAATATTGGTTGTCATTAATTGGCAAGCGCTTGCAATCCCGGCAGACAGGGGCCAGCTGGCAGCTGCAACAATACAATCGCCTCGTGGCTAGAGGGCATTCTGTTGAGGAGGTATGCGACCAGATTTTGCAGGGATATTGTCATTACTCCAACGCTAATACTCCGGTGGCCGAGTGGCCGGATCTGTAGGTTGCCAGTGTTAAACTGGACATAGGTGATAGTGAGGAAGACAGACATTTATGTCTCAAGAACCAGCCTTTCAGGAATTGAATAACCCCCCGGCTTCGTCGATTCCAGAGTCTGTGGAGGACTTCCTGCGGCAGCTGGCAGTGCCCACGCTGCTGCGCCTGGATGGAACAGATCACCATCGCTGTCGTTTTGTGGTGACGCTGTTACACGGAAATGAGCCCTCAGGCGTTAAGGCGGTCCACCAACTCCTGCTAGAAAATTTCCGCCCCCAGGTGACGACCTTTATCGCGATTGTTTCCGTGTCTTCTGCGCTGGCACAACCACTCTTTTCTCACCGCTATCTGCCGCCACTGCGGGATATGAACCGGTTGTTTAATCCTCCCTTTGAGGGGGAGCAGGGGCGTTTGGCGCAAGCACTATTGGCAAAGATCAGGGAACATCGACCGGAAGCGGTCGTAGATATCCATAACACCTCTGGAGATGGACCTGCATTTGCCGTCTGCGCGGCAGAGCACGACTGTTTTCTTGAACTGGCACCGCTGTTTACCCATCGCCTTATCATTACCGATATTCGCCTTGGCGCCTTGATGGAAGCGACAGATCTGGGCTGCCCGATCCTCACTGTGGAGTGTGGCGGAGCGGCTCAGCGAGTATCTGATTACATTGCTATTGAGGGGCTGCGGCGTTTTCTGATCGTGAATAACCTGGCTGAGACACCACTACCGTCCGGTGAAGAATCCTTGGCGCTGGATATTTACCGTCACCCCGTACGACTGGAATTGGTGGCGGGCTGCAGACTGTGTTATGCCGATACACCCCAGGAGGGAGTAGACATCACACTGCCAACACAGATTGATCGCCGCAATTTTGGTGTTGCCCGGGTGGACTCTCCCCTGGCCTGGCTGGGGCCGAGAGGGCTGGATGCCCTCCGGTTGGTAGATGCCGCGGGGCGCAACGTGATAGATCAGTATTTTGTTGCTCGGCAGGGCAAGCTGTTTCCGCGGGTAACCCTAAAACTGTTTATGGTGACGACCACGCCGAAGATAGCGCTTAGCGATTGCCTGATGTATGCGGTCAAGGAATCCTATCACCAGCTGGAGGAAGCGCCGCTTGATGACCACTGGCCCGACTTTTTCGCGGGGGTGAGTTCACTGCCTTCCGGGTGACAGCCTGTTCTCTGCTTCTTACAGACCAAGTTTGGCGAAGTATTGGGGCACCACTTCAGAGGCCGGCCCATAGCACTGCTCTTGAAACCGCGAGCCATTGGCAGAGGGCTCCAGATTCAGTTCCACCGTATGTGCGCCGGCCGCCCGCGCGATTTCAAAAAATCCTGCAGCCGGGTAGACATTTCCTGACGTGCCGATGGCGATAAACAGGTCGCATTGATCCAGTGCTCGATAGATCTCATCCATAAAAAGTGGCATTTCCCCAAACCAGACCACGTGAGGTCTCAGCTGCTTCGGGGTGCCACAGCATGTGCAGACAGAGTTAGTGGCCGTGTCTTCCGAACAATCGTAGATTTTCCCGGTGGCGGAGCAGCGGATCTTCAGCAGCTCGCCATGCATATGCAGCGGTTGCCGGCTTCCGGCCTGCTCATGGAGATTGTCGATATTCTGGGTCACCAGGGTAAAATTGCCCTTAAACCGTTTCTCGAAGTCGGCTAGGGCCAGGTGGGCGCGATTGGGGGTGATATTGTCGTGAAGTAATTGGTTTCTGCGTAAATTATAAAATCGGTGGACAGTGTCGGGGTCACGCTCAAAACCCTCGGGAGAAGCTACATCCTCAATGCGATGATCTTCCCAAAGGCCATCACTGGCGCGAAAGGTGCGAATGCCGGACTCGGCAGAAATGCCAGCGCCGGTTAGCACAACAATGGAGTGAAACGCTGTACTGCCCATAAAACTTAAGTCCTCTGATCGTGTCGGATGTCTTCTGAATACTATCAAACGAGTGTTTGGCGGCAACGGCAAACTTTTTCATAGCTGTCTGGTCACAGCCTACAGGTAATTTGGCAGAATGAGACCATGCTTGATACCAGACCTTTATTGCTCGAAACAGATTTCCCACCATTGCGGCGCAGGGGCCTGAAAAACCTGCAGGTCAATCTCGGTTACCGGTGTAACCAGAGTTGCAGTCACTGTCATGTCAACGCCGGACCCAATCGTACCGAGATGATGGACACCAAGACAGTAGAGTTACTTCTGGATCTTCTGTGGCAAATACGCCCGGAGACGCTGGATCTGACAGGGGGGGCTCCCGAAATGCATCCCCGGTTCCGTGACATTGTGCGCGAGGCCGTGTCCCTGGGTATTGAGGTCATTGACCGTTGTAACCTGACCATTCTGGTCACCGAAGGTTATGAGGATATGGCCGAATTCCTTGCCCAACAGGGTGTTACCGTGGTGGCATCCTTGCCCTGTTATACCGAGCAGAACGTCGACCAGCAGCGCGGCAAGGGCATCTTCAAGCAGAGCATTGATGGGCTGCAGCGGCTGAATCAACTGGGTTATGGCCGTAATTCTGCGCTGCCATTAAACCTTGTCTACAACCCTTCAGGTGCTTTTTTGCCTCCCCCGCAACAGCAATTGCAGGAAACCTACCGTGAGCGCCTACACAATGATTTTGGTATCACCTTCAACGAGCTCTTCACCATTACCAATATGCCCATCAGCCGGTTTGGTGCGACGCTGCTGGCCAAGGGTGAATACGACCACTACATGCAGTTGCTCAAGGACAATTTTCAACCGGCCAACCTGGAAGGTCTGATGTGTCGCGACACGGTCAGCGTTGACTGGCAGGGCAACCTGTTCGATTGTGATTTTAACCAGATGCTGGCAATGCCGATGGTCGCAGACGACCAGCTGATCGCATCGGATCGTCAACGACATTTGCAGGATCTACTGGTATCAAATCTCGAAGGGCAGGCAATTGCTGTGGGTGATCATTGTTATGGGTGCACAGCAGGACAGGGCAGCAGCTGTGGCGGGGCATTGGCCTGATGTCCGGGGCCTATCTGAGTATCGTGATACCTGCGCTCAATGAATCCGGGGAAATCATTCACGCCCTGAAACGACTGCAGCCATTACGTGGCCAGGGCGTGGAAGTGCTGCTTGTGGATGGCGGTAGTGAGGACGATACCGTCGAACTGGCTAAGCCCCTGGTGGATAGGGTGGTAGACAGCGACCGTGGCAGGGGTGTTCAGATGAACACGGGCGCGTCCGCGGCAAGGGGTGAATACCTGCTTTTCTTGCATGTGGATAGCCGGCTGCCGGCAACATTTTCTGCAGATGATTTTCGCGGTGCAGCATGGGGGTTTTTCCCGGTGCGCCTGAGCGGTGAGGCCTGGCCTTTTCGGGTAATTGAGAGGGCCATGTGCTGGCGCTCAAGCTTAACCGGCATTGCCACGGGGGATCAGGGGCTGTTTGTGCGCCGAGAGCTGTTTGAAGACATGGGCGGCTTTCCGGACATCCCATTGATGGAGGATGTAGCAATTTGCCGCCGCTTGAAGCGCCAGACTCCTCCAGTTAGACAGGTTTACTACGTCACCACTTCCAGCCGTCGCTGGGAAAACAGGGGTATTTTGAAAACGGTAGTGGAGATGTGGCGTCTGCGCCTGGCCTATTATTTCGGGGCCTCACCACAGTATCTGGCCAGCTGTTATTACGCGAATGACTCCGACTGCCCCCACTAATTGCCTGGTGCAATTTGCCAAGGCGCCGATACGCGGACAGGTAAAAACCCGCCTGCAATCCAAATTGGGTATAGATGGCTGCCTTAATCTGCACTGCGCATTGGTAGAGCATGTGCTGTTGCAATTCGCAAACGAAAAACAAATCTGCCAGCAGCTCTGGTGTACTGAACCGCACCCGTTTTTTCCGCAATTGACGGGTGGCCTTCCGGTTTCTCTGCACATACAGCAAGGGGATGATTTGGGCGAGCGGATGGCTTCAGCATTTCAGGAAAATCTCAGGCATTACGCCAAGGTTGTGTTGATTGGCAGCGACTGTCCGGACCTTTCGGTAGCAGTGTTGCATAGGGCGTTGGGCCAGCTCGATGAGGTGCCCGCTGTTTTCGGACCGGCGGATGACGGAGGCTATGTGCTGGTTGGATTAACACGTCTAGAACCCGCATTGTTCAGTGGAATTCCCTGGGGCTCATCCGAGGTCATGAGTGTCACCAGATCGCGTTTAACAGAGCTTGGTTGGGATTGGCGGGAACTGGAAATGTTGCCCGATATTGACCGTCCGGGTGATTTGCACCGTCTATCCGGCCACAAAAAACTGGATTTTTTTACAAAAAACTACTAATGCTATGAAATATAACGGTTTATTTTTCTTGACCGTTTGTTGATTTACACCTATTTTGCGCAAAAATGCAGTGGTAAGTTCACTGTTTCGCTGTAGTGGTCGATATCGGGATGGAGGTGTTTCGATATGAGTGGCGAAGACGCAGTAGAAGATGACGATTTTGATGTCGAGGATGACGACACAGAAGAGCAGGAAGCGGAATCGATTAAAGTAATGACATCGGAATCCAGACGCCGGCTCGAAGACCGGTTGGAGGAGCGTCGTCTTCAAAAAATGATAAGCGATTACGACTTCGATCTGGATTGATTTCTGCCGCCGGGCGCTATTGCCGATCCCGGTGGTGTCAACTTTTTACCTCCCCCCCGGAAGTTTTGGCATAATAGCCCTTTTGCCACTGCCCGGATTTATACCCGTTGTCGCAACCCGCTGTTTTTAAACTCGATACCATTGCCTTTGAACGTGATGACAGACTGTTGTTTTCCGATGTCACCACGGAACTCAATGGTGGGGAGATCCTTCAGGTTGAGGGGCCCAATGGTGCGGGCAAGACAACCTTGTTGCGAATTATCGCAACAGCCCTGTCTCCCTCGACAGGGGCGTTAATATGGCAGGGCGTCGATATCCGTCGCCAGCGAGCCGAGTACCTGCAAGGCATGCTCTTTCTCGGGCATTTGCCCGGTCTCAAACAATCCCTGTCACCACTTGAAAACCTGCAATGGTGGCGTCGAGTTCACCCTGACCAAAACCCGCTTCATGATGATGAGGTGCTGGCCCGAATCGGTTTGCGCGGCTATGAGGATGTTCCCTGTTATTCCCTTTCTGCCGGACAACAGCGTCGGGCTGCACTGGCACGCTTGCTGGTGACGGAAGCACTGCTCTGGGTGCTTGATGAACCGTTCACCGCCATTGACAGGCAGGGAGTTGCAGAGCTGCAGTCCATGCTGGTGGATCACGCCGGGCGAGGAGGCATGGTCATATTGTCCACCCATCAGGATGTCGGTATACCGGGTATACGCCGCCTCTCTCTGTCGGCTTCTGGAAAGGTGGTCTAGCCATGGGTAGCGGTTTTATCGCCATTCTGCGACGTGATCTGTTGCTGGCTTTTCGCAACCGCGGCGAAATCGCCAATCCGGTGATTTTCTTTTTTATCGTTGTCACGCTGATACCGCTGGGATTGACCCCTGAAGCCAGTCGCCTGGCAGAGATCGCCCCTGGTATTCTCTGGGTGATGGCTCTGCTCGCCTCCCTGCTATCCGTGGATGGCCTGTTTCTCAGCGATTACAGGGATGGCACTCTGGAGCAGCTGGTGATTTCACCACAACCTCTTTACCTGATGGTGCTGGCAAAAATTCTGGCACACTGGCTGATCAGTGGCCTGCCACTGACCCTATTGTCTCCGGTTTTGGGTATGATGCTGTCCTTGCCTACAGAAGGTTATTTGCCTCTGGTTGCAAGTCTGTTTATGGGTACTGCGGTACTCAGCCTGGTGGGCGCCATTGGCGCTGCGCTGACGGTGGCACTGCGCAAAGGTGGCCTGCTGCTGTCATTAATTGTTGTTCCGTTGTACATGCCGGTACTGATTTTCGGGTCAAGTGCCGTGCAACGGGCGGTAGACGGGTTTTCGGTACAGGGTCCCTTGGCGGTGATAGGCGCATTACTGGCTTTTTCCCTACTAATTTCTCCCTTTGCGACAGCAGGTGCTTTGCGTGTGGGTATGCATGGTTGAGTTTGTGATGGTCGGCAAAAGGCTAAAGAGAGGAAACTAACGAATGTGGCAATGGTTTCATCGCCTGGGTTCACCACGCTGGTTTTATCAGGCCAGCGGCAAATGGTTGCCGTGGTTGTCAGCTGCGGCCGTATTGTTGCTGGTTGTCGGCATTGTCTGGGGGCTCGGTTTCGCGCCCAGGGATGTCAAGCAGGGTAACAGCTTTCGAATCATTTATATTCACGTGCCGGCCTCGTTTCTGGCGCTGGCCGGTTATTACGTGATGGCCTTTGCAGGTGCGGTTGGCCTGATCTGGAAAATGAAGCTTGCCGACATGGTCATGAAGTCTGCGGCACCCATTGGTGCTGCACTGACGTTCGTGGCCCTTTTTACGGGTGCGATCTGGGGGAAACCCACGTGGGGAACCTACTGGGTTTGGGATGCTCGAATTACATCAATGCTGGTATTGTTTTTTCTCTACCTGGGAGTGATAGCACTGCAGTACTCCTACAACGGACAGGATGCGGCCAATAAGGCCAGTGCCGTGTTGTCTCTGGTGGGCATGGTGAATATACCCATCATCTACAAGTCCGTAGACTGGTGGTATACGCTGCACCAGCCCGCGACGATCAAGTTTACAGAGGCACCGTCCATGCACCCGGATATGTTTCAGCCGTTGCTGGTCATGATCCTCGGGTTTTACTGTTTTTACGCGGTGGTGCTGATACTCAATACCCGGGCAGAGATCTTGTACCGTGAGCGCCGTACCCGCTGGGTACAGGAGATGGTTTCCCCTGCGGAGGGAACACAATCATGATATTTCGTTTTGACAGTTTTCAGGATTTTCTGCAGATGAGCGGCCACGGCCCCTACGTCTGGTCGGCCTATGTAGTTTCCATTGTGGTCATACTGTGGCTGGTTGCCAGTCCGCTGCGTCGCCGCCGTCAAATTCTCGCCGACGTCCAGCGGCAGCAACGCCGTGAGGCACTTCGCCAGGCTGAAGATGCAGTTACTGGTAACCACGTTGCAGAGCACCGGAGTTAGATAACCATGCACCCAATTCGTCGACAGCGCCTGGTAATGGTGATTTTCATCGTGGTGGCAGCATCCATCGCCGTGGGTTTGATGAGCTTTGCCCTGCGTGAAAACATTAATCTGTTCTATCCGCCGACAAAAATCACCTCTGGCGAGGCGCCCAAGAATGTTCGCATTCGCGCCGGGGGCATGGTGGTGGATGGCAGCATGAAGCGCGCAGATGATTCGCTCTTTGTGAGTTTCCTGATTACCGATGGCGAGGCTGATGTAGAAGTCCATTACACCGGGATTTTGCCGGACCTGTTTGCAGAGGGAGAAGCGGCTGTGGTGACCGGTGAACTCAATGCGGAGGGCGTATTTATGGCTTCCGAAGTCCTCGCCAAGCATGATGAGAACTACACACCTCCGGAAGTGGCGGATGCTATGGACGCCGCTCATCAACGCGCTCAACAGTCTTCAGGTGAAGGCAGTTGAGGGCTCTGAATTACTCTTAGGGGAACAAACATTGATCGCTGAATATGGCCATTTTGCCCTGATTCTGGCCCTGGTGCTGGCAGTACTGCAGGCGGTGATTCCGCTGGCAGG
>SBGI01000013.1 GCA_006227015.1 Gammaproteobacteria bacterium | reverse complement strand
GATGGCTTGATGGCCATCTTCTTCTTCCTGGTGGGCCTGGAACTCAAACGCGAGCTTCTTGAGGGTGAGTTGTCCGAGATTCGCAACATTGTGCTGCCCGGTGTGGGCGCGATTGGTGGCATGGCAGTTCCCGCGCTGATTTATCTGTTGTTCAATCAGGGTGACGAGGCTGGGTTGCGCGGCTGGGCCATCCCGGCAGCCACCGATATCGCCTTTGCTCTGGGGGTGTTGTCGTTGCTGGGTTCACGAGTGCCCGTTTCTATCAAGATTTTCCTCACTTCACTGGCCATTTTCGATGATATTGGCGCCATCCTGATTATCGCGGTGTTCTATACGGACAATATTTCCTTTGCCGCGCTGGTGGTGGTGGGCCTGTGTCTGCCGGTACTGTTCCTGCTGAACCGTTTTAACGTGGAGTCGAAAAGCCTGTACATCGCTGCCGGCACCATTATGTGGGTGGCGATGTTGAAGTCCGGCGTACACGCCACATTGGCCGGGGTCATCATGGCCATATTTATCCCGCTGAGGACGCCTACTGGCATGTCGCCCCTTAAAATCATGGAGCACGACCTGCATGCCCTGGTGGCATTTTTTGTCTTGCCTGTGTTTGCCTTTGCCAATGCCGGTCTCAACCTCAGCGGTGTTGGCCTGGAACAGTTGCTGCACCCGGTTCCCCTGGGTATTGCATTGGGTCTCTTTGTTGGCAAGCAGATCGGTGTGTTCGGCTTCTGTTGGCTGGCGGTGAAACTGGGTATTACCGCGTTGCCTGAAAAAGTCAGCTGGTCAGCGTTGTACGGCACTGCAGCACTATGTGGTATCGGCTTTACCATGAGCCTGTTTATTGGCTCCCTGGCATTTGAGCCAACGGATGTGAGCAGGCTGTTTGACGAGCGCCTGGGTATTATTGTCGGCTCTCTGCTTTCCGGCGTAGTGGGCTACATGGTGCTGCGTCGGGCACTACGCACTTCCGAGCCGGATACTTCTGAAGACAGTGTTTCTTAATTCAGCCGTTCTCAGTATGCGTTTTATTCCGCCACCAGCTGCTCGCAGCGATAGAAACCGCCCGACTCGCCCAGGGCGTTGAGCAGTTCAGGCAGTAGTTGCTGCATCCACGGCAACAGGGTCCAGGGCGGGTTGATCACAATCATGCTCGACCCGGTCATGCCCCGCTCGGGGCTGTCTGCCTGAACCGCCAGCTCGAATAACTGGATGGAGCGAACGCCGCTGTTGCACAGTTGCCGCTCCAGGGTATCGATCCGTGTCCTATCCACCACCGGGTACCACAGGGCGTAAACACCGCTGGCAAATTTGCGGTGCGCCTTGACGAGAAAATCCACCACTTTCTGGTAATCGTTCTTTATTTCGTAGGGCGGGTCCATCAGCACCAGCCCCCGTTTGGCTGTGGGTGGCAGGTGTGACAGCAGGCCGTTGAAGCCATCGCCGGAATCGCAACGAACATGTCTGTCAGAGGCCATCAGTTGCTGCAGGGCAGCAAAATCCGCCGGGTGTGCTTCGTAAAGCCAGGCGCGATCCTTTTCACGAAGGTATTGCTGGGCCAGCCAGGGTGAGCCGGGGTAGCAGTGAAGGCTGTTGCCACCGTTGGCCCGTTTAATCAGCGATAAGTAATTCTGAAGCTGCGGAAAGCCTTCTGCAGAGAGCCGTGCGATACCGCCCTGGTACTCCGCTGTCTTGCCAGCCTGCGGAGTGTCGAGGCGATACATGCCCGCACCGGCATGGGTGTCGATGTACTCGAAAGGTTTGTCCTTACGGGTCATGTATTCCAGCAATTCCAGCAGCACAATGTGCTTCAGCACATCGGCGAAATTGCCAGCATGAAAACCGTGGCGATAACTCAACATGGGGTCACCCACACAATATCGTTTGGCGAAAAATACTTAGGGATCATCGGCGCTACTCTGAGCGCGGCAATCATAAGGGGAATTTGCTGAGCTGTCGTTAGAAAACATTCAACGCCCGCAAGAGGGGCAAGCTTGGAGTGGGAGCAGACAGTTTGGCCCTGCCTGTTTGCGCTTGTTATGTTGAGAGTTGAGAAATAATTTTGAAAATCAGTAAAAGATGGAATCCGATATTAAAGCCAATGCAATTCCTAAAACTAAAATCCCCCCTAAAATAGAAAAGCCAAGAGGAATGCTGTAGTACCAACAGACAATAGCTCCGCCTCCAGTTCCCACCCCAAAAAAGATCACAACTTTCAATATGGTGCTTAAACCAATTTTCAATAGATCTTTCAAAAAATCGATCATATTGGATTTCTCATAATTTTTAAGTTGTTACGGATAATTCCAGCTCAAGAAACATAACGCCAATATTCAGCGGCGAAAAGGTCGTCCGGCGGGGCCTCTGGGCTAGAACGAACTGGTATGACTGACTAGGCATGTGGGCCATAATTCTTGCCTGCATTCTCTTCAAAACGCCTGAGATAGTTGGTCATTATTTCCACATGTCTTTCAGCACCTAGCGCTTTTGCCACTAGGATGTGCGATATGAATGTCCTGTAAATATAATTCCATAAGTCACTCGCATGCTCGTCGATGCGAGGTGTCCCGAGCATTCCTGTGATATGAAACCTTGGCGGATACCCTCCATATTTATCCATAATGTGAGGGGATGCTCCATGAACAAAACCTGAGTATGCTTTACTCATTGTTCGGGCCAGCTCGACTCCCCGGCTGGGGTCCAAGTCAACTCCTTCTATTCTGGCTATGTACGCCCTAATTTTCCTTCTCGGGACCATCGGTCTCTTTTGCTCTGACGTGAATGGGTCGCCTGAGTCGTTAAACTCTTCCTCCCAAAACGCATCCAAAAACTTTTCGTGTAGCTCTGTGATGCAGTCATTCGTGACCGCATAAACGAGAAATAGAATATCCTCATTTGCCTCATCTAAAACCCGCTGCAATGCTCCTTGCTCGTGAACAAACCCATGTTGAAGCAAGACTAAAGCTGCTCGCAAAGTACTTTGAGCATGCGCCAACTTCTGGATTATTGCCTGATAGATGTCCTTGTCTTGAAAGCGGTAAACTTCGCCGTACGATTTCCTGACGAGCTTGGGCTTTTGCGGCATAGCGTCTTCGAAGTTCCTAAACGAGGACTCCATCAGCTCAAGAATTTTGCGGACATCTTCATCCATATTTGAGTGCCTAGTGCCGCCAGAAGGGGTGACAAAGCTGGAGAGAAGCGGCGGTTTTGTAATCCCTCTGGCTGCGTTGTCAGGCATATTATTGTTCAGGATGAAATACAAATTTCTGTCCTGGAATCAAGTTAAAGTTACAATCCTCTGCCTTAAGACCGTTAAGTTTCAAGAGATTAATAGTGTTAGCCTTCTCCTCCAGGTCTCGTAACATTCTTTGCTCAAGATCTTCAACGTGAGAA
>SBGI01000286.1 GCA_006227015.1 Gammaproteobacteria bacterium | reverse complement strand
CCAGCCGGTTAAAGCGGCCACTGGGCCACCACCAGGCGATGCCTATTTCAAAGAACGCAATGCCATAGCTGGTGAAATTATCTCTTAGCAGCTTGCGACGTTCTTCTTCATCCATTTCCGGGAAGCAGAGCCTGAGGTTGATCTCTGCAACCTGGCGCCGGTAGCCCCCCAGCCAATACATGACTGCGCCAACCTGAGTCCCCAGCCAGATAATCAACGGATAAGGCAACATTACCAACAACCACCAGCAGGCAATGCCCAGCCAGGTTAGCCAGTATCGTGGGTGTAGAAATTGCCACTGGAACTGCTGATTTTCGTACATCTGACGTCCGTATTCTGAAGGGCTGGCATTATACGGGCAAAGCTTGCAGGCAGCGAGAGGCTCGCTCTGGTGCTTTAGGAGCGAAGTAGTGCGTCGAGTTGATCGACCTGTTCTGCCCAATCGGAGTCGTTGGTGATCGCCTCTGCTATAAAGGCTCGTTGCGAACTATTCCAGAAAGGTGCAGAGGCCAGATAGATATCATCTGGCAAAGGCTTGTGAGCTACCAGAAAAGCCTCTATTTCCTGCTGGCTGGATGGTAGGCCCAGTTGATCAAACAGGCCTGACAAGGTGTGAATATCTGTATCCATAACTTCTATATAGAAGCCCCCGGCAGTATTCGCAACAGCGACAGACTTTTTTGTTACGGGGCCAATACCCAGCGCTCCTCGCCAAATGCCCAATGCTCAGCAATCCTTTTCAGCGCCACGCCGTCTTCTTCGAGCTTTAGCAAGTGTGCCCAGAGTGACAACTTGGCCATGGCCAACAGGTCACTCCTAACATCGTTGTAGACATGCTCCAGCAATGCATCTATGCCGGACTCACCCAGCTGCCGCAGGGCCTGAACAACTTTCCGCTCACGCTCCATGCGATGACTAACAATCTGATCCAGAACAGCAGCCGGGTTATCGAGCAATTCACCATGCCCCGGTGCGATCACATTGATGGGGTAATGCATTAACTGTTCTGTGGATTGTATATAGTCGGACATATTTCCACTGGGGGGAATAATCACCACAGAGGACCCCTGCATAATGTGATCCCCGGAAAACAGCATGCCCTCATCCCGCAACAGGTAGCAGAACTGATTGGCCACATGGCCCGGCGTGTGGATTGCTTCCAGTGTGAATTCCGGGGTTTGTAGCAGCTGCCCGTGATAGAGGTTTTCTTTTACCTCAAAGGTGCGATCCTGATGGCCATCATCTGCCATGACACAGCCGATCATCTGCGCGCCTGTCGCCTCCGAAATAATTTTGGCCGCAGGGGAGTGATCGGGGTGGGTATGAGTGACCAGAATCCACTGCAAACGATCAGCACAGAGGGAAAGCAGCCATTCAACATGAGAGGGGATGGCCGGCCCCGGATCAATCAGTGCTAGCTGGCAATCGCCTACCAGATAGCTATTGGTCCCGGGACCTGTCATCAGGTTGCTGTTCGGCGCGGTAACCCGCCTAACCAAAGGAGACAATACGTGCAACGTCACTGGACCCTGTAATTGGCGAGTCCTTTTTGCGTCACCCCTTAAACCAGATTCTTAATGGGAACGACAGGGTCCACATCAGCATCGTAATCGACGCCCTCAATATCGAAACCAAACAGTTTGAGGAAATCGTGCTTGTATCCCTTGAAGTCAGTCAGTTCCGGAATATTTTCGGTAGTGATTCGCGACCAGTCCTCGGCAACGCGCTGCTGAATTTCGGGACGTAGTTCCAGTTCATCCACACGAATTCGGCCTTCATCATCCATTCGCGGATCATCACTGTAGAGGCACTCTGTATACAGCCGATACAACTGTTCGATACAACCCTCGTGGGTGCCCGCTTCTTTCATGGCCTTAAACAGCAGAGACAGGTAAAGCGGCATAATAGGAATGGCAGAGCTGGCCTGTGTTACCACAGCTTTCAGTACCGCCACCCGGGCATCGCCGCCAATAGTTGAAAGCTGCTCGCGAATACCAAGCACTTTTTTATCGAGATCTTTTTTCGCCTGACCAATAGTGCCATCCCAGTAGAGATCCCAAGTCACCTTTTCTCCCACATAGGTAAACGCAGCAGTCTTGGCGCCTTCTGACAGTACCCCGGCTGCTCCCAGAGCATCCATCCACATCTGCCAGTCTTCACCGCCCATTACCGCAACAGTGTTGGCAATATCCTCATCACTGGCGGCCTCCAGGGTGAACTCCTGAATCTCTTCCTTATCAGTGTTGATGCCGCGCAGGGTCACATCTTTACCGATGGGTTTGAGCGTGGAGTTAAACAACTCACCGGTTTTCGGGTGCTGGCGACGTGGTGATGCCAGGCTGTAAATCACAAGATCTACCTGGCCCAGGTCTGATTTGATGGTATCAATGGTTTTCTGCTTGATCTCGTCAGAAAAGGCATCACCATTGATGCTCTTCGCATACAACCCTTCAGCCTCGGCATACTTGTGAAAAGCTGCCGAGTTATACCAACCGGCTGTGCCCGGTTTTTTTTCTGCACCTTCCTTTTCAAAAAAGATACCCAGCGTGGACGCACCACAACCAAATGCAGCGGTAATTCTGGCCGCCAACCCATACCCTGTAGAAGCCCCGATCACCAGCACTCTCTTAGGACCATCAAAAGACCCCTGGCTTTTGATGTAATCAATTTGCTGTTTGACATTGGCTTCGCAGCCCACCGGATGGGTGGTAATGCACATAAAGCCACGGACTCTTGGTTTGATAATCATTGCCAGTCTCCACTAGTTACTCTGACGGGTATCGCTTCCCAATACGGGCGCATCATACCTTGAAGCCCCTAGCTGACCAAGAAACTCACCGTGGTGAATAGGAAAGATTGCTATGCGCTGCTAATATCCTCAGGATAAGAAGATTATTTCCAGCATAAAGCAGGAGACGAGGAAGCATGAACTACTACCAATCACTGGCAACACTCATACTGCGCCTTGGTCTTGGCGTCATGATTTTGCTACATGGCGTGGCCAAGATCATGCACCCCGGAACACTCGACTTTATTGGTGGCAAACTGAGTAATTTTGGTCTGCCCGGCGAACTGGCCTACCTGGTATACCTGGGTGAAATTCTTGCCCCGTTGATGGTGATCTTCGGCTACTTCAATCGACTGGGTGCTATTTTTATTATTGGCAACATGCTGGCAGCGATTATCCTCGTCCACAGCTCTGAGGTGTTTTCCCTAACTGACCACGGTGGCTGGGCGATTGAATTACAGGGTATGTTCCTGCTAGCTGCAGTAGCCGTGGCATTGCTGGGAACGGGCAAATACGCATTGCGACCTGACTAGCTCATCCACAAGAATGACGCGTAACGTCTGGCACCACTTTTTTGTTCTGGTAGAATTTCCCGCCTTCACTG